>DATLAF010000247.1:0-11473 GCA_035527635.1 Thermoplasmatota archaeon
ATCTTTTACGCATAAACGAAACCTCATGCAACATCCCATCCACTCCTCTCTTTGCTGCTTGAAGAAAAGGAGACGGAGATTAAAATAAGGTTGTATCAATTACTGATTTGATTAAAAATTGAATCTGACAAAGTCAAGGTACTTACTTCAGAAATAGAATCGGATATTTACATTTCTCAACGATCCTATGGTTTATGCTCTTCACTGGAAACCCGAGCAGATCATATCTTTTCGGCTCTTGACCTATGACAACAAGACCCGCGTTGAGCTGTTTTGCAGTTTGAACTGTTTTACCCTCAACACCCCCCGTTGTCATATGGGCAGGTATCCCTTTTATTTGTAAATCATCAACAAATCGTTGACCAGTGTCTAGTAAATCCGTTACCGACATTTTCACATACCGTTGAGTGTGTTCATTATAGGCGATGGTGTCTTCGACATCAACGATATATAAAAGGAAAAGATCCATGGTGAGCAATTGCGCTAGTTTTTGGCTCATTTGAAGGACTTTCTGGTTTGGTGTACGATTAGAACAAACCGCAAACAGCGTCTGACCACCAGGGGTACCGGTGACCCACAGGGGGATATCGATATCATTAAGAATGCGATATTTCAGCAGACACTCTTTTTCATAGCTGATGAGAACTAAATCAAAGTGAGACGCCTTAATCTCATTTTCAATGATCGTACTAAATTTGCCTTCCATTATTTTTTTGGCAGGAGTTATACCCTTGCTTTCAAAGGATAATTTTGCATCAACAAAAACAATGGCATCAGCAGTCTGCCTTTGGCTATTGATGATGACTTGCTTTGTTTCTTCCTTTTCAACACGGGTGCGGAACGTATCAGTCCGTTTTTCAGTTTGAGAGAGTGTTTTTTCTTCAATGATGAACTCAATGGTTACCTTGCTTTCAAATCGTTCAGCAAGGGATGCTCCTTGTTCAAAAACCTCTTTTGAATAAAACTCAGAAGAAATCGGGATCAGTATGTTTTTAAAAACCATGCCAGGTCACCTCTGTTTTTTTCATCCTGGTTTTTTTCATCATATCGCCTCGAGATGGAGGATTCCAATCCAGTAGAATATCGCGACACAAAAGACGATGCCGATGCATATCGCGTTTGCGATAACCCCTGCTTTGAACAGGTCACGGGTCGAGAAATACCCAGAGGAATACGCAATCGCGTTACCCGGTGTGCCTATGACCAGTATAAAAGCAAGACCACCACAGAGAGCGATGATCATCGAAGAAAGCAGAGGGCTAAAACCGATCTTTTCAGCAACCGCGATACCTATCGGTAACAAAATCGCGACCGCACCGACATTGGACATCACATTGGTCAGTAGAATAGTAAAAAGAATCATCATTAGAATCACGACATAGAGGTTATTACCGACCATGTTGAAAATAAGGTCAGCAAGCCATGCTCCTGCCCCGGTGCTTTGTATACCGATACCCAGCGTAATCGCCCCTCCGTACAGCAGGATAATACCCCAAGGCACCCGTTGTTCGACATCACCCCAGGTTATACAACCGGTGAAAAAGAGCAGGACACCGCTTAGGATCGCGATAGCAGCCAACCCGAAATACTGATACGATGAAAAAAGAATCCATAAACAGATAGTAAGAACGAGGATACCAAGGACAATTACCTCATGTATCTTTATTTTTCCTTCAGAAGTCACCTGTCGATCTATTTCTTTTTTCGCATCTGAAAAGTCTTTTAGCTCAATCGGAAAAGCAAATATTAACACAAGCCACACAAGAGGCAACGTAATGAAGACAACGGGCATGGAATACAGGCACCAATCAAAAAAGGTCACGTTTATTGGGTGAGTCAGGTCAGCTAAGATACCAATGGTCAAAGGGTTTCTTGCACCACCTACCAACGTTCCCAGACTACCTATCGAACACCCATAGGCGATGCATAGCATACTGATTTTCCCAAAGTTACTCTGCCGAGGAACCACCTTGGTTGCGATAAGAATAGATGCGATAATCGGTAAAAACAACGCTGCAACACCATGCTCAGGCATCACAAACGAAAGAAACGCGCAAGCGGTCATGATACCGAGGGTAAAAATCTTTGGGCGGTTTTCGAAAAAACGTAGGAACCGTAAAGCCATCCTTCGATGAAGCCCATGTTTTTCGATCGCTGCAGCAAGAATGAATGCACCAATTAAGAAAAAGACTGCTTTGTTTCCAAATGAAGCAAAAACATCACCTGCTGGCATCACCCCAAGCAATGGTTGAAGAATCATTATAAGAAGACTAGTGACCGCAAGAGGCATTGGTTCTGTTATCCAGAGAATCGCAGCCATCACCAAAATCCCAATCATAATTTGTCCCTCGCGTGTTAGCCCGTGTGGTGTTGGAAGAACATATGATAAAAAAACGATAAAAAAGGCTAATAACATAAAAAAGTAAGAGCTCTTCTTTGGAAAAAACACGCCATTTGTCAGTGTACGATTTTTTTGAAGCGTGTCATCCTGGGATATTTGGGAAGCCTTTTCCATACTATCTTTCGTGATATCGAATGTGTTAGGCTGATAAATATTTTACAATACGATCAGGCAACCTTTCTGCCTCGCGGTATTTGAAACCATCCAACGGAAGCAGCTAATACTGATTACATGAGATGAGAGCAGGTGTACTATACCTATAATGGTTAAGACCGCCTGACTTGAAGAAAACAGCAGGCCCAATCACGTTTCACAACGAAGCGTCTCTTTCCAATCATTCCGAAACAGAATACGTTTTAAGGAGATGTCACATTTAAATACAATGGTTCGGGACGGAAATACCATGGGAGAAAAGAAAATAATCAGCATCGTTGTCGTTCTTCTCTTTCTCGGTCTCATCCCCATCACCATTGCAGCGCAACACCACTCATGCGACCCCGTCATCAAAACCGGCTATGGCAAAGGAAAAATTTTTGGCATCCATCCCATCATCTCTAGAGATGACCTTACGCTGTGTATGATTCTTCCTTTTTTTGGGATGATTACGATTGCTAAATCTCGTTTTAGCGGGCATCTCGGAATCATTCTTATTGTTGGGGACTATGAATGGTTCGAGAATGGACCACCAGCGATTTCAACAAGCTTGCGTTAGGTTTTTTGTATAAAAAAATCTTTAGTCTCCTTCGTATTAGGTGGATACGGAAGAATGCGGTACACACCGACATTGTAATATTCAACTAATTCTTCCTCTTCTTCTTCGCTTTTTTTGCCCTTCAACAATTTTAAAATAGCATCAAACTGCTCCATGAGTTGAAAGATCCTAAAATAACCGTTCTGCTCTCTTTCTTCCTCACAATTTTCCGATGGTTCTTCCTCATCCATCATCAGACAACGTGCCATCTCTACCAAACGTCCTTATTATTTATCAATTACCCTTTATAAATATTTTCATATACGGGCATGGTAAATTTTATTTAAAACCATGCGAAAACTGTTTTTTTCCGTTCCCTGAAGCCAACCAATATATGAGATGTATGTAACACAGGATTAGTGAAACTCCCTCTTGACCATGTGTTTTTTAACCATTTTTCTCGAAAAATGGGCTTTGTTTGGAAGGATAATATTTATCTACTAGTTCGTCATATATTTATATAGGGGTCTGGACTTTCCGTATAAGAAAGCTTTTACGTTTCAAACCTTTCCTCCCAGACTTTTTGAAATAAACCAGACCCCTCTTTCCTTCTCCACAATACCTTTTCACCGCGAGTTTTCAATAAAACCCCTTCATCTTAATTTTCCTTAACATGACTAGACCTTCTCGTCTTACCAGCGTATGAACCAACGGTAACCTTCATCCATTGTCATCTCTATTTTCCTGGTGAAAAAAAATCAAATGTATAAAAGAATAACCTTAGAAAAAGCAATTTCCAACCACCTAATGACTATAGATAAGTTTAAGAGATAGAATCTGTATTTTATTTTTATAAAAAAAAATCTAAGGGGGCTATAACAAATAATGATGAGAACTCATAAAAAATCGTTTATCAGGCCAGCGTTATCCATCATCATGGGAATAATTCTTCTCTGCTCCGCATTTGTTACGGGTGTCATGAGCACACAAAACAATCCTTCTACAAAAGATATTCAGGTCACTGTCGCTCGAGCAGATACCTCAGGTGTGGATTTTCACGTTACTTTGGAAAACTATCGTTTTGATACGATTAGCAACGAAGAAAAGACCTACGATAGCGTTGATATTCTCACAAGCGGACAAACCAGTGATTATGGGAAGGCTCAGTTACCAACTATAAGCTACTACGTCGCAGTCCCTCAAGCTGCAGAAGTCAGCCTTAGCTATGAAACATCAAACCCGATCACCCGTCAGGGATATGAAATCTACCCTGCACAATACCCAAAACCCGATGGTGATGGATTCAAAGAACCACCATTCGTAAAGAATGAATCGTTTTACATGATTAATGAATACTACCCTGACTCTGTAATAGACATTAGTCCGATCATGATGATGCGGGACTGTCGAATGGTTCTTATCACCATTTATCCGATTACCTATAATCCGGTACAAAAGACAGTAAAAGTCTATAAAGACATCACCATCAATGTCGATTTTTCCGGTGGTACTGGTGAATTCATCCCAGAAAAATATCGCTCGATTTATTTTCAACCTCTCTTCGATGCATTTGTCCTGAACAGCAATAGTCTTGAACGGCCTTCCATGCACAACCCCGAAGGAGGTGTACGGAGCAGTGACCGAGCAGATCTCTTAATCGTTGTCTATGATGCCTTTTACGATGCAATACTCCCCTTAGCAGAATGGCGACATCTCTCAGGGATAGAGACAAAAGTGGTAAAATGGTCTGACATTGGCACAACCGCAGCCGATTTTCGTACGTACACTCAGGATGCCTATGACAACTGGGATCTCCCGCCATCGTTCATCCTCATCGTCGGAGATGCAGACCATGTTCCAGTGAATTATCTCTTCGCAAATCCATACCATGGTACACCAACAGCGACCGATCTTTGGTATGCATGCATTGGCACGACTGATTATCTCCCAGAGATGCATTCAGCTCGAATTTCTGTGGAAAACTCCTCTCAACTCACTGGGGTTGTAAACAAGATACTCGACTACTCAAAAACACCCTATATGGAAGAAAACTGGTTCGATGACATACTGCTCGCAGCGTATCAAGAATCTGGGAGATACTTCATTTATGGATCAGAAAGAATCTACAACTTTCTCACACCATTAGGATATGTATGTAATAGGCAATATCAAGGATCTACCCCACCGGGATCAACCCAGGGAGTCATCAATGCTATTAACAATGGAGTGATAATCGCAAACCACAGGGACCATGGCGCAGCACAAAACGACGGGTATTCCTATACAGGATGGTCGTATCCACAATTTACCACTACAAATATTCAAGATAGTATTTTCAATGGCAGAAAATATCCAATAATGTACAGCCTTAACTGTGATAGTGGCTGGTTCGATGGTGAGACCGATAGTGAACCAGGCAACTATGAATCAATAGGTGAGATTGGACTCAGAGTAGCAGACAGGGGATTTGTCGCAGTGCTAGCATCCACAAGAGTAAGCTATAGTGGGTACAACGATGAATTCTGTGTTGGCCTTTATGATGCCATGTGGTCAAATTTCGATCCGAATTATCCGAATGGGGGTTCTGCAAACCCAATCACAACAGAAGTCTATAGAACCGCTCAAGTAATGAATTATGGGAAATTTTGGATGTATGACAAATACGTCGTCCCCGGTGGCTGTTCACCATATCCATGGACACCGAGCGCTACGGTATCTCGTGCAACATTTGAGGAATTCCATATGCATGGTGATCCAACGATGGAGATATGGACCGAATTCCCATTAGAAGTCAACGTTACCCACCCCGATTCAGTCCCACTCCAACCCAGTACCTTAAGCATCACCGTCACAACCGCGGGGAATGCCCCCGTCGCTGGAGCGATGGTCTGTGTGTCACAGGAGAACGGACTATACTCGAAGAACGTCACCGATGATACCGGTACGACAGAACTCTTCATTGAACCTCAAAGTGGTGAGATCATCACCATTGTCGTCACCGCGCATAATTATCTTTCTTACATTGGAACAATTCATGTCTGGGTAAGCGATCCCCCAGCCACCCCGAAGACCCCTGACGGACCGACCTTTGGGAGTGCAAACATTCAGTACACCTTTTCCACGGACACCACTGATCCTGATGGCGATCAAATCTACTATTGCTTTGACTGGGGGAACGGGAACCTCAGTGATTGGGTAGGACCGTTTGCTTCAGGAGCATCAGCAAGTGCGAGCTACATTTGGATGCAAGGTGGAAACTACACGATCTGCTGTAAGGCAAAAGATAGCAACGGAGCGCAGAGCAGATGGTCAGACCCCATATCTATTCACATTGGAGTTCCAAACGTTGAGATTGGGAAAATCAGCGGAGGAATCGCGTCCATTAACGTCGAGGTGAAAAACACTGGAGAGGGTGATGCGTTCGATATCCCCTGGACAGTACAAATAAAACGATACCCCACTTCCCAGTACCCTGCCAACTACAACAAAGCATTTAATGGCACGTGTTCGACAATTCTCGCAGGGGCTGCAGAGAAAGTCGCCTGTCGTTTCCTCTTTGGTCTCGGTGGTGCGTTAATCACCGTACATGCGTACGATAAAGAAAAAATGGTCGTTGGATTCGTGCTCGGATTCATTATCATCGTTCCTCCTCAGTAAAAAAACAAATACCTCATCGATAATGAATCTCTCCCCATCTTTTTTTTTTTTAGCATTGGGTAGAACAAAAGAAAACACCAGAAATATCCTCCCAAGAAGTTTTTATGCACAGAAACTATGCTTTTATGAACACCATGGCTACTACTAAAATCAGAAAAAACAAATTATCGTCCGAACCAAGCCCCTATCTTCAACAACATGCTACAAACCCGGTGCAGTGGTACCCTTGGGGAGACGAAGCTTTCGCCCAGGCAAAAAAGCAAGATAAGCCTATTTTTCTTTCCATCGGCTATGCGACCTGTCACTGGTGCCATGTCATGGCGCATGAATCTTTCGAAGACGACGAAGTCGCACAAAGACTCAACGACACCTTCATCTGCATCAAAGTAGACCGTGAAGAACGACCTGACCTTGACAACCTCTACATGAAAGTCTGTCAGATACTCACCGGATCTGGTGGATGGCCGCTCACCATCATTATGACCCCGGGAAAAAAACCTTTTTTTGCGGCGACCTATCTCCCCAAAACAACTCGATTCGGTAGAAGCGGCCTCATTGAACTGACCGCAGAGATACAAAACCTCTGGAACACCCAGAGAGAAAAAATAGACACCTCTGCAGAGGAAATAACAACGACCCTGCGTTCCCTTGCATCATCACAAAGCACCACACAACACCTTGATCAAAAGGTACTTGACCATGCATACGAACAACTCGTTGCGGCCTTTGATGAGCACTATGGAGGTTTTTCTACCGCCCCGAAATTCCCAACACCACACAATCTCCTCTTCCTCCTTCGGTACTGGAACCGAACCAAAAACCCTTATGCACTTACCATGGTAGAACGAACATTAGAACAGATGAGACTGGGCGGTATCTTTGATCAGATTGGATGTGGATTTCACCGCTATGCTACCGACCAGCAATGGAACATCCCCCATTTTGAAAAAATGCTCTATGACCAAGCACTTCTCATTCTTACTTACAGCGAAGCATACCAAATCACGAGCAACCCATTCTACCAGCAGGCCGCCCAGGAGATTATTACCTATGTATTACGAGAAATGACGTCTCCTGCAGGTGGTTTTTTCACCGCACAGGATGCAGATAGTGAAGGTGAAGAAGGAAAATTTTATACATGGACCTCAAAGGAATTACGTAGACTCCTCTCACCAGATGAATTCCACCTAATGACAACGATATTCGATCTCACAAAGGATGGAAATACCAGTGATGAGACGACACAACAATTAAAACGAAATATCCTTTTTCATAAACAAACATTCAAAGAATCCGCATCCCGCCTGCAGCTCAGCGAAGAAGAACTCACCATCAAAATAATGGATATTACCACAAAATTATACCATGTTCGAAAAAAGCGAGTACCTCCGCAAAAGGACGATAAGATACTTTCTGATTGGAATGGGTTAATGATTGCGGCACTTGCGAAAGCAGGGGCGGTTTTTTGTGAAGATTCCTATGTAAAAACCGCGGAAAAAGCTGCAGGTTTCCTACAAAAGGAAATGATGAAAAAAACCGGTGAGATGCTCCATCGATTCCGGAATGGCAACGTAGGCATACAAGGATTCGCTGATGATTATGCATTCACCATCTGGGGGTTCCTTGAACTTTACCAAGCGACCTTCAACCTAGAATATCTTCGCACGGCCAAGATCCTTCATCAGTATTACGTTGATCATTTTTGGGATGACGCACAAGCCGGTTTCTTCTTTTCAGAAATCACCGATGCAACGTTGCCTCGAACAAAGGAATGGTATGATGGAGCGATTCCCTCCGCTAACTCTGTTTCAACGATGAACCTTCTTCGGCTCAGTCGATTAACCGCAGATATCAAATTTGAGGAAATGGCAAACGCTCTTCTTCGTTCAATCGGATCTGAGGTGACCACGGCTCCGACGGGGTATACCTCTCTTTTGGCCGGTGTTGATTTCGCACTTGGTCCTTCCAGAGAAATCCTGATAGTTGGTGTAAAGGACGCAGAAGACACACAACAGATGCTTACAACGGTTTACCGCACATATTTACCAAACATAGTTGTTATTCTGCTATCGTCACCCATTGATCGATCGTTATATGAAGATGTGTTTGCCTTTGTTGATTCGTATTCCCAGATCGACAACAAAGCAACAGTCTATGTTTGTACGAATCATCAATGTCATCATCCAGTAACCACGGTACAAGAACTTAAGAAATTATTGGAATGACCTCATGTCAATGGATTTTCTTCTCGAAATTCATAAGAAATTTGATGATTATTCGACAATTGACGTAGTAAATTTCAAAAATTTTATATATATTGGGTTTTATAATATATATACGGGAGTTGGAAAAATATGAAAGAGACATTTATAAAAAAAAGTATCGTACTTATCATAGTAAGCCTTTTTATTAGCACCAGCATCGCAACTCTTGGAAGTGGAGAGACACAGAAACAAATCAAACCGTTAACACAACCACTGTTCACCAAAGAAACCTTCATGGTGGAAATGAGGGACGGTATCCACCTTGCAACCGATATCTATCTCCCAGATGGCGGCTCTCCTCCTCATGGAGCAATACTGGTTCGAACACCGTATAATAAAAATGGTTCTGGCATGGGAGACTGGGCGAACAAAGGCTGGCCATCCATCGTACAGGACACACGAGGGCGATTCCAATCGGAGGGAATAGATTCCATGTTCCGAGATGACCCCAATGACGGCTACGACACCATAGCATGGATCGCAGAGCAAAACTGGTCCGACGGAAAAGTCGCAACCATTGGTGGCTCCGCAACCGGTGTCGTGCAATACCTGATGGCTGGTGCAAACCCACCAGCATTGAAATGCCAATATATCGGAGCAGCAACACCAAACCTCTACACAACAATATATCCCGGAGGGCAGTTCAGAAAAAATATGGTAGAACAATGGCTTGCAAGTCAAGGGAGTTCGTACGTATTACCTGAGATCTGGGCCCATGAAAATTACACGATGGACTTCTGGACGAATGTTTCTCTTGAAGACAACTGGCAGGATGTGAATACCCCAGCCTTTCACATAGGGGGCTGGTATGATTGTTTCAGCCAGGGTCTACTTGATGGATTCATGGGATACCAATATCAAAGTGGACCAGGTGCTTTAGGAAAATCAAAACTTGTCGTCGGCCCCTGGACCCATACCCTTTTCGGAGCACGACTCCAAGGACAGCTCCTCTACCCTGAAAATGCACAGGATACCTTCTCCCCAGAATATTGGGATGAGATCCTGGATCAATATATCCTAGGTGTATCAGACGACTTTGAAAACAGACCAACCGTGGTGTATTACGTCATGGGTGATGTTTCTAATCCAAATGCACCAGGGAATTTCTGGCGAAATGCAGACGCATGGCCACCCTCACACGTGGATGATGCCTGGTATTTCAATGAAAATAAAGTACTTTCCACGACATCACCAGGTGCTTCCGGGCCACTCACCTATACCTATAACCCAGCAAGCCCGGTCCCGACGAAAGGAGGAACAAATCTCTACCCACTCGCCCCGACCTATGCTGGCCCCTACGACCAACGACCCATCGAAAACAGAGCGGACGTTTTGTTATTCACCAGTGATGTGTTAACGGAACCCTATGAGGCAACTGGTCGAATAAAGGCACGACTTTATGTTTCATCGGACTGTCCTGACACTGATTTCACCGTGAAACTCACAGATGTGTACCCTGATGGTCGGTCCATGCTCATCTGCGATGGGATCCTGCGTATGAGAAATAGAAATGGGACTGATCACTGGGAGTTTATGACCCCTGGGAATATTTATGGGATTGATGTTGACTTGTGGAGTACATCCTATGTGTGGAACACAGGTCACAGGATTCGAGTGGCGATATCATCCTCGAATTACCCACGCTATCTTGCAAACCCAAATACCATGGATGGGATTTATCAGAACACCGGATACAGCATCGCGCAAAACACCCTTTATTTTGACACCGATCATCCCTCATGCATTTACCTCCCTTGCTATACCGGGAATAATGCACCGCTGAAACCAACGATTACAGGACCTACAAAAGGAGAAGTAGGGACTGAATATTCATTCACGTTCACTTCAACGGATACCGAGAACGAAGACCTTCAATTATTAGTTGATTGGGGAGACGGAACAAACACCAGTTGGGTAGGTCCTTTCAGCTCAGGACATGAAGAAACCATAAATCATACCTGGAGTGTCAAAAAAATTTTCTCGATAAAGGCAAAGGCAAAGGACATCAATGGCGCTGAATCTGACTGGAGCACACATGCTATCAATATCCCCTTAATCAAACAGAGCAGAATTCCCTTTATCCTTCGACTACTTGAAAGATTCCCTCTTCTCTACCGACTTGTTCAGAGGCTCTTCAACCTCCCATAAACCACCTAGTTACCCCCTTAAAAATCTCGTCATCCGTAGGAATGGAAGAGTAAAGCACCTTGGAATAGGCCTCCTTACAGACACGGCTCTACTCTTCCTTCTCTTCCTCTTTGATCTGTATCCGATGTTTCTCAACAAACTCTTTTGCGTTCCCCAACCAGAACTTAATAGCCTGACTTTCGCAGTTGATTGTTCTTTTCTTGATTAGAACACATTTCGCACTTCACACTATTTTCTGATTTTCAGTCAGCAAAAATGCTGAAAATCTTATGATCCCGGGGTGTTTCCACAGAAAATCGTGGTATTGATCTG
>DATLAF010000248.1:0-2304 GCA_035527635.1 Thermoplasmatota archaeon
AGAAAATTACTCTTGATAGCTCATGCGGTCTATAAAAATAAAACGGTCTATGTTCCGGGGTAAACGGCAATTGGATTAAAAAATTAAATATCGTTTTAGGGGAGAGTTAGGGGTTGACATTCAAGACAGTATCTGACCCCATTATCTTTCCTGTTACCAATAGAAGACTGTAAAACGAAGAACCGTCCTGTTCTATTCCTAGTCTTTAGTATGTTTGTTAGATGTTTTTGTTAATAGTTTTGTTTGTCTCATGAAATCGAGACCAAGCATTTTCTTCTTATCTTTTTCCGAACCAAATTTAATGCCCCACCGGCGCTCCATAAAATCGAGCATCAAAAGACCACGCTGCAGTATATGCATAGGCGTCCATTCTTTTTCTTTTGAAACTTCATTCTCAGCATACGAACCATAGCGATATCCAACCACAGAACACTTCTTTCCATCGACTTTATCAGGAAAAGGGTTATTAGATAAGCTTGAATTCTTGGGCTTGGAGAGAGGCAGAAGATTCCCCAACGAGTTTCTAAGTGCTCTTCTTTGTTTTTGAGTTAATCCTTTGAAACGAGATCTCCAGTACTCATGACGAGCCTGTTTCGGAAATATATGCTCGACAGTTATATACTCCTTCTTGCTCTCGGTAAATTCTGGCCAGAATATTTTTGGACGTTCTGTTTTTGAGTGCATTTGCAGGTCAAGATTGTATTCAAACAAAAAGTACCGCAGAGCAGTCCATCGATAAAATCCATCCGCTTGAAAACGCAGGATAATCTCTTGTATAAAATCAGTTTTCTTCAATAATTCCTCTATCTTATCATGAAAAAACTTCGTAATTTTTTCTTCATTCATCATCCTTATCGTAAAATTCAAACTCCCATCTAAAGAGATACCCTCATTATAATAGTGTCTAGAGAATGCTAATATAGGATCGCCGGCAATGGAATTAGTAAACAGAAAACGTTCGATAACCTGCAAAAATATTAATCGCCTCTTCTCATCTGTAAATGATTGGAAAAAAACGAGTACCAAAGAAAGAATTTGATGAGAGCGGTCCAACCGGTTAAGTTTGTCAAGCCAAATTTTAAGCTCATCAGAAAAATCCGAATCAAATGGATTCCATATTTTATACCAAAATTCAACGGCGTCCTGGAGTGAGCTAACATACCGGTAGATGTCTTTCAGGGTTACTTTTTCGGCGATAGGTGCATTAGACATCACGTTACGCGGAACGAAATGTTTCTCCAATAAATCACTCGCATAGTCAATATGGTCTATATCTATACCGTAAGAACGCACCGCAGAAAAGGGATGTTGAATAAACCTTTTTAGAATTTTTTTGCCGAAATAGATGATATAATGCGTGTACAAGAACCGATCATCGTCCAGTAGCTGGTTTTTATTCCTACCAAGATTGTGATAAAGAGCTTTCCAGCAATCATTGATTGCACGCCGTAATTTCTGTTGTTCGTATTTGGGTGCGTCAAATTTCAACGAGAGGTATATAAGCCGGTTCTTTAAGAGCTCCAGATGGGAAAGGGGTTTACCCCTATTGTTCATGGTTTCGAATGCCACACACACATCAACATCCTCGGTAATAATAAAAATGTTAAAAAGTAATTGTTGAGTGACCTTTCGGTAAAGAACTTCCAATTCGGGTTGCTGGAATGATTCAATAAGTTTTAAAAAGTACTCCTTCGCTTTTTCAAGGTTTTGAGTGTAGACTGTTTCCTCGAGTCGTCCCGTCGAGGAACGTTCGCAGAAAATTTTCGTTTTCAGAAATTCGTAGCTGGGATTGTCCTTTTCATATCCAAAGACGTAAGAGCGTGATATTCCGTCATCCTTAGAATCAAAAATAAATCGCCGTTGAATATCTTTCCGGTCGGTATAATTCAACTTCTGACCCAGTTGAAGGCGCTCCAAGATTGTCTGGATCAAGATGATTGCTGTGGTAAGGCGTTGTTGCCCGTCAACAATAAAGTAAGGCTGATAGCTTTTGGCTTCGATAATCCAACGATCATCTTCCCATTGTCGGTACACATCTTCTGAAACGTCTTCAAGCGTAAGAACTCCTGTGTAGTGGTTATGATCAACTTCAAGTTGTTGGATATCATTCCAGAAGTCTTTTAGCTGTTTCTCCGTCCAAGCATAACCTCTTTGATAGTCGGGAATCCGAAAGAGGCGCTCGGTGAAAATTTTCGATAGAGTGAGTAACTGATTATCCATAGATTATCCTCCTTTATATACGATACAAAAAAATAATAGGGACAGTGTAGATTCAAGTTGCTAATGCAACAGTTTACTAAAAAC
>DATLAF010000249.1:0-15177 GCA_035527635.1 Thermoplasmatota archaeon
TACTGTTGTGCTGCCGTAAAATTTCATTTCTTTCATCATGGTGGTACCCTCGGGCGCCGAGTAAGGTACGACCCGTATATATAAATTTTCATTCAAATCATACAAATCATACTCTTCATATTCTAGGATATAACCGAGGAACAAGAAATCGCTACATTAAGGAAAACAGGAAGAAATCAATTGCATATCGCTTGTGTTTTCCCTTGTTCAGATGGAGCGAATTTTATTTTTCCTTGTAAACAGACATAACTCTTAAAAACTGACAAGATATCTTCAAATAATCTTGGGGGTGATCCTGTTTCTGAAAAAAACATCGGAGACCGATTCCATCAGCAGACAAAGTATGCTCGGACTCATTTTGGTGACGGACCAGACTGGTCGATACAACCTGACCAGTACAAAACCTATCCTGATGTTCTTTCTGTTGCTCTTCCCAAACCAGATCCTCTCTCACAGTGTACTCTTGATGAGGTGATAAAGAAACGACGAAGCATCAGATCTTTTTCGACAAAAACACTCACCTCTGAGCAACTCTCATACCTGCTGTGGGTATCTTCTGGGATCCAGCGAAAAGAAGCGGGGTTTGCTTTTCGCAGCGCGCCTTCCGCAGGAGCGTTGTACCCTATCGAAACCTATTGTGTGATTCATCGTGTTGAACGTATCGAGCCCGGGGTGTACCATTATGATATCCAGCATCATCGTCTTGATCAACTTAAAAAAGGTGATTATCAGGTGGCGATTGCACAGGCTGCTTTAGATCAAGACATGTGCGCTCATGCTGCTGTTGTGTTTGTGTGGACCGCGATGTTTAATCGTTCGAAATGCAAATATGGACAACGAGCCTATCGATACATTTACCTGGATGTCGGTCATATCGCGGAAAATCTAGCGCTTGGCACCGTAAGTCTAGGTCTTGGGTCTTGTCAGATCGCAGCGCTGTACGATGACGAGGTCAACGCCCTCATCGATGTTGATGGGACTGATGAAAGCGTATTGTATCTTAGTGTGGTGGGTATGCCTGAGTGATCAGGTTGAATGAATGGTGAAAAACATCCTTTTTTTTGTGATAGCCTCATCCAAGAAGGGATTGTGGCACTAGGAAAGGTCTTACAAAGAACCGGTGTGATGGGACTGGGACTTGATGGTGGGCCTCCCCTGTGAGGGTCCCTTGTTTTGTGAACAACGAATAAAGGATCAATTGACAAGGGACAAACCCTTTGAGTGGTAACAGGCTATATGCTGCGTTGCCGTTCGCAAAATAGATGACACCAAGGTCCTCTGTCTGATTATAGAGCATCCAAGTGTCGGTCCCATAGAGGTCTCCCCCATGGCCTGTTGTCGACAAACGCGAGCCGATGTTGGTTTGCATCCATGCAAGACCATAGCCAATGTCGTTGTCTGGTTGGATCTCATGCATGAGGTCTACGGTTTCTTTTTCAAGGATTCTGGTGTCCTTGTAGACTCCTTCGTTCATATGGGCGATCAGGAAATGGGACAGATCCGATACCGTGGAATACAATCCTCCTGCTGGGTAGAACCGTCCTCGCCAGTATTTCTCTGGTGGCGTGAATTCCCCAAACCAGGATGAGAGCTCGTTGATCATGTAGTATTTACCAAAGTAACGTTGGTACGGTATTGCCACCTGATCGATGTCCAGTCTGGAGAGGTTGAAACTGGTGTTCATCATATCTATAGGTGCGAAAATATGGGTGTCGCAGTAGTCGAGGAAGGGTTCCCCTGAGAGTAATTCAACAAGATGGGAGATAAGGTCAAAGCCGACGTTCGCATACATCGCTTGTTCCCCTGGGCGGTACTTCTCGCTCCAGACGCTGGGGTCATAGTATCTCCCTCCCGGTAAGAGGAATTCCCGTAGGTAGGGTTCCGGGAAGAAATCAAAGGGAGGATCACCTGAAAAGTTCAGCCAGTAGTATTGCAATTGGTTGTTCGTATTCAGACTGGAGGTATGGGAAAGCAGCATGCGAACCGTGATGGGTTCGTCAGGGAAATTCGGGTTCCGGAGTTCAAAGGGCAGGATGGTGTTGACATCGTCATCAAGGTCAAAGAGGCCTTGGTCGTACAGCTGCATAAGGGCGGTGCCGACTACGGTCTTGGTGACCGAGGCAAGGACATAGATGGTGTCGGTTGTCGCAGGTTTGTTTTCTTCTCGGTCGTAGTACCCGTAGGCGTTGGACCAGATAATCTGGTCGTCTCTGATGATGCAGGCGGAGAGGGCAGGGAATCCTGCGAGTCTCATAAGAAAGGAGATCTTCTGATCGAACAGGATGTCAGATACCGGGAGTGGGATCGTCTCTGCTGTTGGTATCGCCTGCAGTGGTGCTAGGCTTACTGCAATGAAGAGCAGGATGCTTGCAATTGTAATGATTTTGATGGTTGTGTTCTTCATACTAGTGGTGCCCCTTTTTTTATCCGTATAGAAAAATATTGTTTTTGTTTATTTAAAGGTATTTCCCAGGCTGATTCTCTCTTCAAAGGTCTTTTAGATAGTTCACCGTGTCTTTTTGAGGAAACTTTTTTACGTTTTTTCCCTGTTTCATCTCTTGTTTGATTTTTTTGTTGCTCTCTCTTATAGTGCCTTATAAAATATTTGGTACATTTCCTTCGTGTTTATTTCAGTACTATTTGTTGATTTTTGTTTCTTTTTAGTCTTTTGAATAGTTGTTCAGCCGTCATATAGCCAAGACAGACCCAACCGGGATCTTCGACGAACGCGACGAAAATAAAAACTGGTAGTCGATCTTCAGCAGGGTTATAGGTCCGCATTCCTGTTGCAAGACCGATGCCTTCTATGAGCGCCCAGATGCCCATTGCAAAAACGAACATTTTCACTGCCCGTTTATTTTTTGTATAGAGTGCTATTCCCAAGACCGTCAAGGTGATACCAAGGACCACGAGAAAATAGAGATAGTTGACCTCACGAGATACGTTCGCTGGTGACATCAGCCATTCTAGGATTCCCGTTTTCTCACCTCCTCTTTGTATTCCGATAGGTCTATGAGACCTACTTTATCTGCGAAAATTGTCATAATTATCAAACCAGGTCCACCCTCGGTGATCGCATGATAAAGTAGTTCTGCTGCTGATAAAAAACTATAGTGTCTGAGTCCTATGCTAAAAAGCACGACTTCCCAAATGAGACCTATGAGCGCTGCACCAAACCATAGAAGAAGGGAGAATTTGAATAATCGGTATCTTTTTGATAACCATAGTGCAAAAATTGTGAAGAACAGCATGAATATGTAGAAAATCTGTGTTTGAAAGGCTCTGGATATCGTGATGTCTTTTAGGAGCCAGGTGATGATATCCATATTCTATCCTCGTTTTTCATCTGGTAGTATTTTCGGTTACATTATACTTGCGGTTGCAGTAGTTTTCCATAGAGAATGACATTAAACAAAATGAACCATATAAACGGGAAGAAAATAAGGAATATTGTAGAAGATACACCAATCAATGAATATAGTGATAGAATAAGTATAAAGTACGAGGATATCTCATGCACACTGAACAATCTTTTTAATCTGGGTCTATCGAATGTTGAAGAATGTAAGAATTTGTACATTGTGAATGCTATTGCACTAGCAAAAAAAACAATTAACGTGATCTGGATTGCGTGGTTGTAGGAAAGAGAACCACGTATTTCTGGTTGAAGCCACAATGAGACAATCAATCCTATAAAAATAATTTTAATACTAATGGAAAAAACTGCGAATGTTTTCGTCACTTTCAACCTGTTGTTTTGTACAGTGACTCCCATTCGTGTCGCCAATGTTTTCGCACTACCTATGGTATCATGGTCGACATCTTTGAGTCCGCCCTCCACCGCATTATTAAAAACAATATGAACAAAATATATGCAACAGACAATGTACGTCACGGTAGTAAACTCATGAGATACAGTACTGGCACCCATCAAACACATGAAAAAAAACCCAAGACCTAAAATAAAATCTGAGCCTGGTATTTTTTTACCGTACACGTCGTATATCCCACCGAGAAGAATGGCAAACAGAAGGAACAATAAGGGAAGCACGGATGGGAAGAAATACAGTGTCAGAAGACAGGAACAAGCACCTGAGAGTAACGAGATAAAAAGAGCGTACCCTTTGGGAATGATGTTGCTGATAAGCGGTTTCTTCTGGAGGTCTCTTGATTTTCGATCAACCTCAACATCTACGTACTCATTTAAAACAAATCCGTAGATGTGATACAAAAAACCGATGAGGAACAGAACGAGAAGATGAACAATATCTTGTTGGCCCATAACAAGACTACCTACGATGGGAGTGACCGCTGTGACAGCGGCAGTTTGGATTCTTGGAAGTCGAAGATATTCAAGTATTCTATTTTTTCGATTCATTTTCCTCACTTACACAAGTAGTGTTAAATCGCTGGCATCAGTCTGCCATACAGAGTAACTAGGAATACACCTAACCAGATGACGGGGAAGGCAATCAGGAATCCTGCAGCTATATACCCTATAAAACCCGTGAGAAGAATTGGAATGATCATGAACGTGAACATCTCATGAAATCCGATAGCACGCATGATTTTTTCCCTGTTAAATATCGTCATCGTAAGGAGTCGTATCATGAAAACAATCGTTATAGTAATGAGCAATATCACTATATAAAGCTGCCATCTTTCATAGGGTATCCATCCGGTAATAAAAGGTAAAAGAATCAATGATATGTGCATTATTTTCAGCAGAAAAACATAGGCTATAAACCTCTTTGAGACGATAAGACGCTCTCTGTTTACTCGTACTCCCATTCGAAGAGATGTGCTCAATCCCCCTGCAAGAAAATCGTGGTCAACATCCTTTAATCCTGCAACGATATTTTGTATCAGAATTTGAGTAAACGCAAGAATTGCTATTGTATACATAAACGGATTGAAATCTGTTGTTACAGAGAATCCTCCATATAATGCTACGAAGAACAACATAAGACCCAAGGGATAATCGGCGTGAGGCAGTTTTTTTCCTAAGGTGTCGTAGATCCATCCTAGAAGAAATGCAACAAGACTAATGCCTATGAGAATCATTGCTTTGTTGAAGAAGAACACTGGTGTGAGAACGAGCACAAGAACACATGATGAAATGACGACGGCTCGTGCTCCCCTGAGACGTATCGAACCATTGATGAGTGGTTTACTTTTCAGATCTTTTGAAAATTTGTCGATTTCGACATCCTGGACTTCATTGAAGACAAAGAGATACATATGAAAGAGAAAACCAATGAGAAAGAGCTCGAGATAATGATACAGAGAAAGGGTAATTCCTGTTGCTGCTGCTGTACAGACCGGCGCTAGCCCGGTTAAAACAGCTGAGTGTATTCTTCCAAGCTTACAATATGTCCTTATTGTACTAGGATACATAAGCTCGCACTAATGATTTTTATCAGATAAATAGTTATCTTTTCTTTTTTCAATTCCCTGGTGATGGTAGAAAATCTAATCTAGTGATGTATTGTTGTATATCCTGTGAAGGTACTATCGTCGTGGTTGAGAATAATCCGTCCTCCCATCGTTTTTATAAGTTGTCTCGGGGTGCTCGTGGGAGCATTGAATTGCGCAGTATATCTCCATGAAGAAATTTCATTTTTTCAGATCGTTATGATACTACTTGGATCCGTATTTCTTTCTTCAGGGTTGATGGTTCATAACGACGTGACTGATTTGAAATCAGATGAGATAAATAGACCGCATAAACCGCTTCCCAGCGGATGTATCAAAGTAAAAACAGCATGTGTCATCGGGGTCCTTCTGATGCTTTTCTCTATCATTGTTGCTCTTCTCATAAACATAAAAGATAGTCATTCGTTAAATTGGCGATGTTGTTTTCTCACCGTTGGTGTTATGGTTGTCGGCCTCTTTTATAATTGTTATGGAAAATATCATGGAATTTTTGGTAATATCGCTGTAGCGTTGGGTGTCGGTGCTATTCCGTATTGGGGTGCGCTGGGTGTTTTTCCTTCTGAACCTTTTTTGATGCTGCCCCTTGCTATCGCACTTTTTGTTCAAGAGATCGGTAGAGAGATAATGGTCAACGCAGGGGACTATGTTGGTGATCTTAAGGCTGGTTTTCGGACGCTGCCTGTACAAATCGGTAGAAAGCGTTCTCTGTGTATTGCTTTGATTTTTTATTTTGCATTTATTCCCATTTATCTGCTACCTGCCTATGATTGGACGGGACTTGGCGTACCTAGAATATTTGGTCCTATCTATCTCGTTGGAGGAGCTGTTTTTGCAGCTTCTCTGCTGCTCACATGGATTTTGACCTATCTGGTGGTCTTACAAAACAATGAAAAAAAGATATGGCAGGCATTTGAGAGATATGAGCGGACTGGGACTCGCATGATGGTGATCGTCTTCCAAGTAGTACTGTTGTTGGAAGTATTTTTTTAACAACTTAGACGTGGGTCCTATTTTCTTTGATAAAGCACTTAAGAGACTAAATCGAACATTCGAGGTGGTGACGGTAGAAAAAACGAGTAACAGAGATGGAAAAACAAGACATCGCGAAATTAGTGCAAAGCAAGAAGAAATCGATTAAATATTGTTCGAAATCTCACTAGATCATCATCGTTTCATCCCGCGTTGGATCAAATCATTCGAAATGTTTTAAATAGAATATGGTTATTGTTTTTTTTATGAAGACGTGTGATGAATCATTACCAGAGCTTATTGATGTGTATGATCCTGAGAATTTGAATACGTTTGTCAGTCTGTATTTTGATGGGAGGGATGAGCGTTTTATTCCGCAGAGGGAAAAAGTGATTCAATCGCTGTTGAAACATGAGGAGCTGAAGAATTTTGTGAAGACCATGGGGACGATACAGGCGTATCTAAAGAAACAAAAGAGAGGGAGTTACGCGATTTTCGCCTCTGATAAAAACCATTTCTTCAAGGCTCTCAGCTTTCCTGTTGCCGTGAAAAACTCTTTAAGCGTGGATGTGTCTCCTTATGTTCACCAGATCGCTGAGTTAGCTGATGAATGGGGATTCTATACCCTTGTGTTGCTGAATTCGAACCATGCACGAATTTTTTCTTTCTCCTGCGGGGAGCTTTCTGTCGAAAAGGATCTCTCAGCAGATATCATAAATAAACATAAGAAAGGTGGGATGTCCCAGGCACGGTTCCAGCGATTACGCAAAGGTAGCATCCATGCGTTTTTAACCGAGGTCGTCGAGGCGCTTCAGAAAATCACCTCTGAGAACATCATTCTTGCTGGGCCTGGGGAAACGAAAAAACATTTTCGTGACATGCTACCGGTACAGCTTCAGAAAGAGGTGATCGCAGAAGTCGACGTTGCTATTGATGATGCCTGTGGGTTGGTCGATGAGGCCGAGGAGATCCTCAAAGAGAAAGGCAAGGAGAAGCATCGTGTGCTCCTTGACCTTATTCAATCGGAGATTCTGAAGAACGGGCTGGCCGTGTATGGTGTTGCGGAGACGTTGGCTGCGGTGAAGAACGGGCAGGTGGAGGCGTTGCTGGTGGAAAAGGATGCAAAACAGAAAGGGTGGGTGTGTGAATCCTGTCATCTTCTTGATGTAGGGTCCATGTTGCAGTGTCCCTCCTGTGGGAAGAACACCTCCGAGGTCGATATCATCGAAGAGATCGTGAAACTTGCCAAGCGCACCAGTGCGATCGTCGAATTCAGTCAGGATGAACGCTTACAGAAGATCGGGCCGGTCGCCGGACTGTTACGGTTTAAATAACGATCAGCGTTGGTTCTCTATACATTAAAAAATATGAGTCCTTCCTTTTGGTTTTTCATCGCTAGGTACTGATCCTTTGTCATGAAAGCGGTACGCAGACCCCGGAGTTGATGATGACGTTCTGCTGTCGTAACCAATCCTGGTCGCTATGGGTCTGGACGTAGTCTGCCCATTGGTCGATGAAACGGGATCGTTCTTTTTGGTTTTCATTAAGGAATTTTTTATTAAAACAATGTTGTGATTTTTGTTTCATTGGTATTAGGCACCAATTGTTTCATTATATTATATAACGAATTCATTCACAAAGGAGTTATTTATAGATTTTATCATGATGGTCATAGTCTTCTAGAATTATAGTTCGCTTTTCTTCATTTATTGAGAAACATAAAACAAAGTGTGTATCGATATGAACTCGCTTCCAACTGTTTAAAGGGTATCGTAAATTTTTATATCGATGAGGATCTTGAGCAATTTCTTCTATTTTTTTATAGATGATATCTAATTGTTTAGGGTTTTTCTTTGCTAGGATATGAAATAATTTATCAAGATGTGGTTTGACGGATATTGCGTACATTTTTCTTCTCATATCTTTTCTTAAAATCATCTGAAGTACCAATTGGAATCGGTTCTTCTTTCATGATTTTCTTGGCTTTTTTGATATAGGCGGGTCGTAGTTCAGGTTCAAGAATTTCTTGTTTATACTGGTGAGCCATAAGATTGATTGCTTCACTTTTATCATTCAGACCGTATTTTGCTTTTAATATGTTTAAAATTCTATTTGTTTCGTCGTTCAGTTTCACAAATGCTTGGACCATTAATTCCACCTTAATACCATATTAATATGGAATTAATATAAATAGTTTGTTGTTCATCGTAGGTTCACTCTTGATGAATGTATCTTTTTAATCATGTTTGGGTTCCAGGTCCAGACGATCCTTCCGTCTCTGTCGATCATGAACGATGTTCAACCCATGAACCTCTTGGTTGCCGATGCTTTGATCTTTTTATTGAATGCTGCAACATCTTCTTCTGAGAGTTTGCTTTGGGATGCAAGCTTTTCCGCGAATTGGAGGAGTTCGAGTTTCTCAATGATTGCTTTTCTGAGGCGTGGGTTGGTGTTGTGTATCCAGGTGAGTCCTTTGAGGCTGACTGCGATTTTGTTGCTTGCCTCTAGGTAGGTTAGGATGGTCATGAGGGTGTTGTGGTTGATTTGTTTTGGGAGGATTTTCTTGAGGCCTGCGACGGTGATGAGGCTTTCGTTCATGGTTTGAAGGGTGTGTTCTACCATAAGGACCGTGTTGAGGGTCGGGGAGTGGTCGAGTCGGTAGTCTTGGGTAGTTTTTGACATAGTTATCACCAATAGTTATTATTTAATAACTATATGATATGAACTAGTATTTATACTTTGTCGAAATATATCCAGAGATTCTCCGAGATGTTTGCTGTTGATACTTCTTAAGATATTCCTTCCAGACTTGATTTCTTTATGGTTTACACGATATAAATATTTTGTGTCAGTTCTTTATAAAACAAAAAATATAAGAATGAATACATAATTCATTTTCTTAGGTCTATTGGAAAAGTCTGGGAGAAAAAAAGTTATGAATATTCGTGAGATGCCATGGTTTAAGAGACCGGGATACTATGAATGAATATTCTCGAAGGAACAAGATAATATTGGTATAATGTATTTAACCAAAAATAGTATTCATTGGTACACTATACTTACCCAATACTCGTGGAGCATCCTTGATTTATTTTTTCTTCGCTACTGCCTTCTTTGAACATGTTCGTTCGCGTTCTTCAAAATATCTGTCACGAAGTGTATCAATTTCATCTATCACCGGAATATTCAATCCCTTTTCCATCAGGAGGTCTAATCGTTCTCCGACCCAGGTTATCCAGACGTCTTCGCCGCTATGTCGCATCTGTGCTTGAAGCTCTCTAACGATGACGTTCCAGTCAAGTCCTTTTTTTGCCAAAGCGATACAATCCTCTAAATCTCCTTCCCGCTCAGTGAACGTTTTGAAGACAAAGATATCCTCGTTTGAACAAAAATACAGAGTAAGATGCGAGAACGCAACCAATTTTTTCGCTCGTTTTTGCATTCCCTTGGAGAGTGAAAATTTCCTGCACACGGTTTCATGAAACGCATCAATTCTGAAATCGTCTCTGGTGAGGATCTGGCTGAGATTCGTTTTCTTGTACAACGCCGTCGGGATTTTAGTTGTAAAACGAGCATTTTTTAATGCGTGTTCAAACGCGGAAAATTCCTCTTTTCTCAGGATGATGAGATCGATGTCTTTTGTTGCGGGTTTGAGTCCTTGATAGAGGAGGGCGACTCCTCCGATGACGTAGACATCAACCTTCGTTTTTACGTAATGATCCACTTCTTCGAAGAGCATTTCTATGTGTTTAAAGTCTGAGATCATAGACGTCTGCCTTTTCTTTTATTTCTTCGTATGACGGATATCCTTTGATGTGTTTTCCTTGAAGTATTTGTTTGATATTCTCAAGGATCGTGTGTTGTACATCCAGAAGCTCCTTTTTGTATTTTGCATAGAAGAGTGCGAGGTAGGTGACATAGCGGATATCTTGCTCTTTCTCGGTGATGGAGAGGGAATGGAGGAAAACCTCTTTTTTTGTCAATGCTTTTTTGGGGAGATAGTAGTAGTGCATGGGGAGGAGGAGTTTCAGGTTGTACTGTTCGTAGGCTGAAAAACCAGTGGGTGTCGCGTCGATATCTGCTCTGTTTGAGAAGACGATTTCTCTTGTGTTTTTATAGTATATCGTCGAGTTTGTCGGGACCCGCGGGTCTGTTGTGTCTTCGAATTTTTTGATTTCCTGTAGGCATTCTCTCAGATCGTTCCATAGTTTTTCGTTTATTGTGTAGGTGTGGTTTTCTTTACGTATGATAGCGCTGATGGTCAGGCCTTGGTGGATTTTTTTATAGATGATGCTTTTTTTGAAGTCTGTTTCTCTGCAGAGGTCAGTAATGGTTTTTGGTGTGAGGAGGCGGGTATAGATTTGAAAGCCGGAGTCTGAAAGGTTTCGCGTGAGATTTGGATGGTTCGCAAGGAGCTGTAACAGCAAGGTGACATGGGTTGTTTTCTTTGGTGTCAGTGCTATCGATGATCTGTCGAGGAGGCCCTGGTCGATGAGTCTCTGTCGCACTCTGTATATTCTGCTCTTGTGCCGTTCCAGGTGTTGTGCTATGGTCGGTATGTCATTGGTTCCTTTTGCGATTTGTTCGAGGACGTTGAGCTCCAGCTTTGAAAGGTACATAATTCCACTATATTGCAAATCATTTATATAGTTTTTGCATTTTAGCGGAAAATTTACTAAAAAAGCATCGCCGTAGCGGTACCTATCATGTAGAATTACGTTACGTATTTTTACGTAATATTGATGTGGCAAAAGCTGTGTAGTTTGGATATTTGTCCATCGTTGAGACATACCTACCTACTTTAGAAAAAGAAGATAAAGATACAGGAGAAGATGATGGACATCTTTTCCAAAGGCGAATCCGAGAAGGAAGAAAGATAACCTTTTTTATTTCTTTTTTTTCTCGGTCTCTTCCATGGAATCTATAAAGGCCTGAATCCCTAGATAGACACCGGCGCCGAACATCTCTTGTGCCAAATCTTTCTTTGAGAAGGCTTTGAGCTGCTCTTTTTTCTCCGACCAGATCTCAGGGAATTGTTCCTTAGCCATGGCTGATGCGAAGTTATCAGCCACCGTGTCTGATATTTTATCCATGGGGATGTCGACATGGACGTTTCTTCGCTCCTCGCCGGTGAATGCTTTGTACTTCTCAGGATCTTGAAAACAGGAGAAGCAGATATGTTTCTTTGATGTCTTCATCATTTCCTCGGGGCATTCTATCTCTGTTCCGCAGCAATCGCAAGTGACCTTGACAATTTTTTCATTTCTCATATTCTTCCTTGTATCACCCCCCTATTCTATCATAATGGAAGCTCGTGTTCTTTTAAATAGGTGACGATACGAGGATCCTTCATTTTTACTTTTCTTTAACTCTAGTTCAATTTTAGTATTACTATTATTAAACTCCATTTCAATTTTAGAAAAATATTCTTGACATACAAGTCAATTATGGGAAATCATACCAAAGTCAATATTTAGAAAAAGGATTACTCTTTTGGCTCAAGGATGCATCTGTGTTGATGTGCCATGATGGTAATGTTATAATCTTCAAAGAGCGGACGGATGCCAATAAGGACTGCTGGGCACTGTTCCATCACACAGATATCCACATTTGAGTAATGTACAAATCTCCCACCTCGCCCAAGAACAAAATCTATCGTGGCGGTACATGCTTCAATACGCCCACCCGCGGTGTGAACAGGATTCGATCGTGGACGTAGCACTAATCCTAACAAATCAGCTAATTCTTTTGGGATAGTTATTTCATATGCACCTGAGTCCAGGATTGCATTGTTTAACAGTTGTGCCCGCGTGCCATTCTTATGAAAGAAGGTAACAGGAATCAATGGGACACCAAAGCGATCATCATAGGTAAAATTGAATTTTAAAAGCGGAGAATGAGACATACTCTCAGAAGAAACATGTCCCTGGCTCGAATCGCTGTTCGATAATCACAGAGCCCTCAGGATACTCTTGTCCTTTTCGATAAACGTCGGCGACACTATCGCTCCTATACAATATTTTTCTCTTTTTATTGAGCAATACCCAGTTGCCACCCTGTTTTTTCATTTCTTTCTTTTTCATGGCTCGTCTCCTTTGATATTATAATGGTTGATGCTTATAATCTTTTTCAACGGAGGCATGGCTGGCATTATGTATATACAATTCTTGGAGGTCGTTGAAAGTATGCCATTTTTCCATTTTGCTACATCTAACCAAAAAACTTATTAACTAATTAGTTAATAGGTTAATATGTGATTCTTATGGATCTCTTCAACCCCCCTCAAAAACGGATCATTGAGCTGCTACTTACCAGCGATAAAACCTTACCTGAACTTGCTTCTGCACTTGGAAGAAGTAAACCAGGGGCATCAAAATATCTGAAAAAATTAGAGGAGCTCCATATCGTCACAGGGACGTACGAACGAAACGTCGATGGGAGAACCATCTGGTACCGCCTTCAATCATATCATATGGTACTCTCGATAGACCCATCGTCGAAAACTGCGTTCAGTTTCTCTGCCGATGATGCGCTTGATACGGAATTCCTGTTTCTTGGTTTCATCCCGCAGAAAGAATTTCGAGATCAGGTAAAACACTATTTGGAGGAACTACGAAAAACCGATATCCGACGATTGACCGTCGTGCTCTATGGATCTGTCGCCCAGGGGATCGCTACCCGGAAAAGCGATGTCGACCTGCTGTTGATTAAAGAGGAATGGGTGAAAAACGAACAAAACAGTATCCTACGATTGTTGGCAGATGCTTCCGAAAGGACGACCTATCCAATTAAACCCCTTTTTCTGAGTGTCTCTGAGTTTGAACAGTTAGATCCTGCATTAAAAAAAGAGATAAACGATCATGGTGTTATCCTGTTTGAGAAAGGAAGTCCATGGGAGATGATACGAAAGGATCTTCGACGGTACAAGACTATTACGCATTGAGTTGCAATTATTTGGAATCTGCCCGTATCAGCTTGAAGAACGAGTTGTTCGAGCCAGCTATGTTATCCGCTATCCATGCCCTTGAGCTTGCGTTGAAAGCAGCACTTCTCAAAAAAATCGCTGATGGGTGGAAGACCCATAATATCGGTGGGCAGTTCGGGAAACATTTCAGAAAAGAGGTTGGATCTGAGACATGCCGTCGGATTTCTGTGATTCTATCAAAATACAATCTTCCACGGTACCCAAGTCAGGGTGCTCTCGATCCTGATGATGTCGAAAAAGACATCGAGTTCATTTCGAATTTCATCGAGCAGCAGATTGTTCTTTTACTACGGAAATAAAACGATTGTGTCTGTTCTTTATAAATCAAAAAATATAAGAAGCAATAAATAATTAATTTTCTTAGGTCTATTGGAAAAGTCTGGGAGAAAAAAAGTCATGAATATTCGTGAGATGCCATGGTTTGAGCTGCCTTCGGTGTGTGCTGCTGAGTCTGATGAGCATAGCAAACCCTATGTCTTTTTATGGAAAAAAATTACCGGGAATTATAAGGAGAAAACTACCGGTATTTTTAATTTAACTTCTCTGGGTTTTATTACAGATGTTGATTTACTTAAAGAAAAAATAACCAAATCTAATCATAAAACATAATACAACTCTTAATCTCTCATCATTTTGTATGATTATTCTTTGTCTTCTCCAGTAGAATTGAAAAAACGCTCCAATCATGATTACCTGATTAGAAACAAGAGGTGATTCTTTTTCTTCTTATTGGGCAACGTGCATTACCAATTCCTCTTTTATGTGTAGATATAAGTTTTAAATGCGTATGTTTTTAAAGAACTAATTGTTTATTTTTAACGGAGATTAAGGATGGGTATCATATTACGTTGCGCTCGTTGTAACAAAATGATATGGTTATATTATTACAAATTACCGAACAGTCCAGCAATTTGTTTACATTGTGGTAAAAAAGAAAGTGAACAAGAAAAACAACAACTATCCGGGGACGCCTATATCGTTTTTTATAAATTCGTTGAAAAATATCGAGGGATGTCACCGGTTGAAGAATTAAATAAATTGATTAATTTATTGGAAGTAAAATATCAAATTCATATCACTATGACTGATTTCAATGAAATCGAACATGTCTTCAAAAAGAAGATCGAAGAAGAAGAACGAATACAAAGTTTAGAAGAATTTGAAAAAGAACTGCTCGCTGAAGAAGAAGTTATTCATAAGAAAATTGACTCTCTAATAAATAAAGATGATGACACTAAACATTATTGTACCGTATGTAACAACATCATAGATAAAAAAAACTATGACTATACAAAAACACATTTCGGCAAACCACTATGCATAACACATCAGGGAACTCGTTATCAAAGGATGCTATTTGAAGCATTGAAACAACGAGGTATCGAATGCGAGTTTGAAGCGTATGACGGGTTCAAACACGTCGATATTGCTATACCCACGGCCAGATTATATCTTGAGATAGATGGAGACCATCATTCAACAGATCCGACACAACTTGATAAGGATCTACGGAGAGATGAATATTCCAGTAAAGAAGGATATAGAACATTACATTATTCAAATAGGCAAATAGCGGAGAATTTACCGGCGATCGCTGATGCTCTTGCAGAGGTTATAAAAAATAGAGAAAATAACCTCATTAATTAATAGAGGACTTTGAATAACCTGCTTCTATATGGTCTTTGCTGTTTTCATGACTGAAAACAGCTTGAAATCACCGTTCTCGTCAGTATTTTTACCTATCTTTTCTTGTTTTTCTTTCAGATTTTCTGATTGCCTACATAGCT
>DATLAF010000250.1:0-2407 GCA_035527635.1 Thermoplasmatota archaeon
CCCTGCCCCGCTCATAGCTCAAAGGATCATCCAATTAATCAATTGGATCATATAATAGAAACCTTTGTAGACAAAGATAACCATCGCCGAAGCGCGCTTCAGGCAGCGATATTTGACCCGGCCTTGGATCATTCTCATCAAAGGCGAAGGGGCTTTCCTTGCCTTCAGCATGTCTTGTTTTCTCCTGAGGAGAACGATCTTATCGTGATCGGACTTTACGCGAAGCAACACATCTTTGAAAGGGCATATGGAAATTATCTCGGCCTTTATCAATTGGGACAGTTCATGGCGCATGAAATGGGATTGCAGCTCACAACTGTGCATTGCATAGCAACAGTTGCGGCTCCAGGCAAGGTCAAAAAGAAAGATGCTTCAGAATTCATTAGTAAGCTTAAGGAGACAATTCCTGATTGGAACAAAGAGAACAAAGAAGCGGAAAAGACATGAAAAAAGGGGGGATAAAATCCGAATCATCTCTTATTAATAATAGTAATGCCTTTGAAACTCCATTGCAGAGATCGTTTGAGGCATTTGAAGAAAAGGAGCATTATGGTAAACAACTGAACAATGCCGATCTTTATTCCCGCTTATTTCCAGCAAAGCCGACAAAAGTGTTTGAGACTTTTTGGAGGTTTGCGGCTGAAAGACAAAATATATTTTTCAGAAGACTTTCAAACGAAAGGCCCCCATGGACAGAAGATAAAATTCTACAGAAATACAAGTTTACAAATGCATATCGGGCATCTGACCGCGTGAGCCAGTATATGATAAGAAATGTAATTTATAATGGAGATTGGTCTAATAGTGATACCGTGTTTCGAATATTGCTTTTTAGGCTATTCAACAAGATCGAGACATGGGAAATAATAAGCAAGGAAGTTGGAACAATTAATTATGCTGATTATTCATATAAATGCTTTGATTCGATATTAATGAAAGCGATGCGTTCAGGATCCCCAATTTTCTCTGCCGCTTATATCATGCCCTCAAGGGCGAAAGGGTTACGTCTTAAAAGGAAACATAGAAACATATTAAGATTAATTGAAATGATGATTGAGGACGATCTTCCCTTAAAATTATCAGAGTCTGAAAGCATGGAGCATGCCTTTGAGCTACTGAAATTTTATCCTCTAATAGGAGACTTCCTGGCCTTTCAGTTAGTTACCGATATTAACTACAGTAAGGTCTTAAACTTCTCTGAAATGCAATTTGTTATCCCTGGGCCGGGAGCTATTGATGGGATTAGAAAGTGCTTCTCCGATCTAGGTGGAATTAACGAGATGGATCTCATAAGGATGGTTACAGAAAGACAGGATGAATTTTTCAATATGCTCGATATACAATTTAAGACTATCTGGGGCAGAAGACTTAAGCTTGTTGATTGCCAGAATCTTTTTTGCGAAATATCTAAATATGCGAGGATTGCTCATCCGGATATTCAAGGTAACAACAAGAGGAAAAGGATTAAGCAGATTTTCAAACCCAAACTAAATAAAATCAATTATTGGTATCCGCCGAAGTGGGGAATAAACGATGCGATTGCCTAAGGAATCTTAACAGATTATGATTAAGTACCACCAACCACCTTTCATATTAAAGGAACTCAAGTTTGAAGTTACCCATAGGTGCCCTCTATCTTGTTGTCATTGCTCAAGCGAAGCAGGACCGAACTCAACCTTAGATATGTCTTTTAAAGATTGCTTGAGGATTTTAAATGAAGCAATTGATATGGGTATTAATGAGGTAGCTTTCTCAGGTGGTGAACCATTACTCTGGTGGCCTGAACTTCTTGAGGTTGTAACCATGGGCGGGAAGTCCGATGTTGACGTTGTACTATATACATCAGGTAATGATGATGAATTTGAGCACAAGATTTCAAGACTAAAGGAGGCTGGACTCAAAAAAACAATATTCAGCTTGTTCGGGCCGTCAAAAGAAGACCATGAAATCATAACCCTCTCAAGGGGAAGCTTCCAGAAGACTATTACTAATGAGGCCGCTAAATAGGTTACACTCTTGGATTAAAAACGGGATAAATGCCCATGTTGACGCTTTCATGTGTCACCTATTTAGCGACCGGGGTAGTAACTCAGCGGGATATTGTGTTAAAAATGAAATTCAAACAGAATTCCATTTTATTCCTTTCCCATACAACTATCACAAGCTTGCTCAACTTGTAGCTTTTGCGAAAGAAATGCTCATTAACAAAATCAGCGTTCTTAGATTCGTTCCGCAAGGAAGAGGGAAAGGGCTGTCAGAATTATTACTTATTAAGGGGAGCAAGGTAATTTGGACAATTTTCCCTCATTTTCATGCCGCCGCGTAGCGCACGCTGGGCGCGCGGAAAAAGGAGCGGACCACCGTGGGCTGGCGCTGGGTGCTGCGCAGATACCCATGGAGGTCAGCG
>DATLAF010000251.1:0-21026 GCA_035527635.1 Thermoplasmatota archaeon
TGGGAGAAAGCTACACCACTGATCGATGACGAGCAAGACAATGAGCATTCTCATTAAAAAATCGACGATTCTTACTCAAAACGAATCCCGACAGCAAATTCATGGTGACGTGTACATCGAAGACCAGGTGATCGTGGAATGTTCAAAAAAACCGCTTTCTCTTGAGGCTGATTATAAAATCGATGGAACAAACAAACTTGTTTTACCTGGTTTGATCAATACCCATACCCATATTCCCATGACGTTGTTTCGCGGGTACGGGGATGACATGGTACTTAAGGACTGGCTAGCACAGCGGATCTGGCCAATCGAAGCAAAACTTGATAAGAAATCTATTGAGAACGGTACGGAGTTAGGACTCTTAGAAATGATTGCGTCAGGTACAACAGCATACCTTGACATGTATTTCTTTGAAGAGACAATCGCAAAGGTCACCGAAAAAGTTGGGATGCGAGGGTTCCTTGGTTTTGCCCTGATTGACTTTGATACCCCAGAGTACGATGCATCAGAGCTTATACCTCAATGTGAACAGTTTGTAAAACGCTGGAAAGGTAATACTTTGATTTCTCCGGTAATTGCCCCGCATAGCACCTATTCGTGTAATCCGGAAACCCTTCAGAAATCCCTTGAGGTTGCAACAAGACAGCAGGTTCCGATCCATACTCATTGCTCTGAGACAAGAGACGAGGTCTATGATGTGGAAAAGAGATACGGAGTACGACCAGTTGAGCAATTGAAAAAAACTGGTTTACTTCAAAAGGGTACGATTCTTGCGCATTGCGGATGGATTACGAAAAATGAGATTTATGATATGAAAAATGCGGGTGTTACGGTGTCTTATTGCCCTGTGAGCAATATGAAAATCGCAACCGGTAGTTATGCACCAATTCCTGAGCTTCTCGATGCACATGTTCCTGTTGGTCTGGGGACGGATGGTGCAGCAAGTAACAATACTCTTGATATGTTTGAGACGATGAAGTTCTGCGCCCTTGTTCATAAGAATCACCGTTGGGACCCGACAGTTCTCCCAGCAAAAACGGTTGTTGATTTAGCGACCATTGGTGGAGCTACCTGTCTTGGGGTTCAGCAGACACTTGGTTCTCTTGAGGAAGGAAAAACCGCTGATCTTATCATGATCGATATGAAAAAACCACATTGTACCCCGCTTTATGATCCAATTTCTCAACTCGTTTACGCTGTAAGAGGAACAGATGTTTGTACGACCATCGTGAATGGAAAACCACTGATGCTAGAAAAAGAGTTTCTGACTATTAATTTAGAAAAAACATTAGAACGTGCTAGTAAAAACGCGTTGGAGTTAACTAGTTAAATCCTGCATCTATTTCCGGTGCAGCATGCTAAATCTTATAGGAGTTATCATTGCGTTTATTGTCATCCTTATTCTAATTCGAAAAAAGGTGAATTTTGGTTTATCTTTGTTTCTTGGTTCCCTTATTGTTGGTGTTTTTTCTCTTGAGGTTATCACACCAATTGATATCCCCAAAGCCATAATTGAGGCAAGTATCTATTCGTTTGAAACACAACAAATTATGACGGATACGCTTGAACTTGCATTTCTTATGACTCTGATTTTCATCCTAGCGAAAACCATGCAGGAGACCGGAGCAATTACCAAACTTATTGATAGTTTGCGAACGTTTTTTTCCAAAGGAGGAGCCTTGGCTGTTATTCCCGCGGTCTATGGATTGATGCCTGTCCCCGGTGGTGCGTTATTTTCCGCTCCGCTTATTGACAAGGAGGGGGATAAATACAAACTGAAGAAAGAACAAAAGAATTTTTTAAACATCTGGTTTCGGCATGTCTGGTTTCCAATTTATCCGATTTCATCAGCGATGATTCTTATTTGTAGTGTTAAATTCTCTGGAGTCCCTATCCAAAATCTCATTCTTGCAAACCTCCCTGCGTTTCTGGGCGTAATCCTAATCGGATTTTTTTTCCTTACTCGATTCACCAAGGACATATCTCAATCTCCGATTACCAAAGTGAGAGATTACCATGGATTGGTGTTCATCCTTCCACCGGTTGTCCCTCTTCTTTTTTATCCTCTGAACTTTCTTGGTCTTTCAGAAACACGATGTTTCTTAATCGGTGTATCGTTTAGTCTTCTCTTGTTGTTTATTCTGCTTCGGATCAACACGAAAACCTATGTCCTAACTATGAAGAAATCGTTTACATTGAATTTAGCTTTTGCAATCTTTGGGATTTTGATTCTGAGAAAGATGATACAGATTTCTCAGATGCATGTACTTGTCACAGAGACGATGCAAAACCTTGCGTTTCCCGCTCTTTTTATCGTCATTCTTATTCCCCTTCTTCTTGGGGCTTTGACCGGTTATAATCTTGGTGCTGTCGCGCTTTCATACCCCCTGGTTGACCCGTTTTTCGCATTCACCGGAATACAACTTATTGGTCTTACCAGTCTTATCTTCATGAGCTCTCTTATTGGATATCTCATCTCACCGATACATCTGTGTAATGTTTTAAGTAGTGAATATTTAAAAACAGATACCACACGGATGTACAAGATGTTACTTCCTGCAGCGTTTATTATTTTACTTCTTCAAATACTCTTTGTGATTCTGCTCTTTCCGTCATAACCTTTTTTGATTTTATATTACATAATCTGAGAACCTATGTATTTTTTTTATACAATTTTCGAAGGAGGTATATACCTTCGCGGGACGATAAGTCTTATAAAAAGTCAGGGTCTATCAAGTGTGTATGAACCAGGGAATGCTTTTTGATCATCTGAAGAACCCAACGTTTTATGGTCCTCATGTCATATCTGTTCAGTTACTCCAGACCCATATTTCTTACATCGCCCTCACTGGTACCTATGCCTATAAGGTGAAAAAGCCAGTGAATTTTGGTTTCCTTGATTTTTCAACCTTGGACAAACGAAAATACTTCTGCGAAGAGGAACTACGGCTGAATAAGAGGCTTTGTCCAGATATGTACCTTGATGTGCTCCCGATTACTCAGAAAGATTCTACCCTTGAACTTGATGGAGATGGAACAATTGTTGAGTATGTTTTAAAAATGAAAGAATTCCCCCAGGGATGTATCATGACAAACATGCTTCAACAAGGGAAAATTTCTGAAGAAACAATCAATCGCCTCTGTACGATTTTGGTAGATTTCTATAACATGCAGGAACCTACGGAAGAAATCAAAAAATATGGTGAATTACCATCGGTCAAACAAAATATTGATGAGAATTTCGATCAAACCAAACCAATGATCGACATCACGGTTCCGAAAGATATATTTTGGTCTATTAAGGATTCCGTAGCCAAATTTTTCGAACGGAAAAAGGAGGTGTTCGGGCATCGGATGAAAGAAGGGCGAATCTACGACTGTCACGGAGATTTACACTCAGGAAATATTGCCTTAGTCGGCGACAGCATCCATATTTTTGATTGCATCGAGTTTAACGATCGATTCCGATTTTGCGATGTCGCCTCTGATATAGGGTTCCTTGCAATGGATCTCGATTATTTGAATTATCCTTACTTATCCAGTTACTTCATCCAAAAGTATGTAGAAAAAAGTCATGATACAACTATTTATTCCGTGTTAAATTTCTATAAATCATACCGAGCATTTGTCCGTGGTAAGGTTTATGGATTCCAACTCAATGATCCTCATATCGAACTCGTACAAAAGGACAGTCTTGTGGAAACCGCGAAGAAATATTTTGATTTATCACAGTATTATGCACGGTTGTTCTCACTTGATTTGCAGAAGAACAAACCAGTTATATTCCTTGTCACTGGTTTATCAGGTTCTGGGAAATCGACAGTGGCACGTAAAATCGCAGTTGATTATCATGCAACACAGATAAACACTGATGTCGTTCGAAAGGAGGCTGCTGGTGTTGATCACTATGAACGACATCATGATCGGTTCAACACCGGTCTGTATGATCCAAAGAAAATAGATGATACCTACGAGCAGGTGATGGAGCGTGCATCGACGGTCTTAAAAAAAGGAGGAAACGTTGTGCTTGATGCGACGTTCCAGAAAAGAAAATATCGGGAGATGGCATATCATATCGCTAGAAAACATCATGCGACATTGATCGTAATACACTGTATCTGCCCGGATAATGTAGTAAAGAAACGTTTAGATGATCGAATGAGGAAAAAATCTGTTTCTGATGGTCGCTGGGAGATTTATCTATCACAAAAGACAACCTTTGAAGCCTTTACCGCTGATGAGCACTGCCTTACGATGGATACTTCTGATGAGTCATATGTGTATCGCAGGGGTTTCTTTCAGATGCTTCTTTCATATTTTAGTCAGGTGATATGATGGAGATATCAGGCTATATAATCGAGTTGGAAAACGCCGCGATGATTATTAAAGAAAAAGGATACAAAACGATCGCAGTCCAGGTCCCAGAGGGACTCAAACGCAGCATTTTTCCTTTGGTTGAATTTCTCAAGAAGGAAACCGCTGCAACCGTGCTTGTGTCTGCGGACCTGTGTTTCGGTGCTTGTGATGTCATAAACTATGAACTAAGGAACATGGATGTGGACTGTGTGATTCATATTGGACACACGGCGATTGCTGATGTAGAAAATTTTTGGATTCCAACTATTTTTGTAAATGCGCAATCGACGATGGATGTCTCCAAAGTCGTTGAAAAAGCAATTCCTTTGTTAGAAGGGAAAAAAATAGGGCTTGTCACCACCGCACAGCACCTTCATACACTTGAGACCGTTGCTGGTATTTTGAAGAAACACAACCTTGAACCATTCATCGCAGAGGGCGATGAACGAATTGCTGTAAAGGGTCAGGTCCTCGGCTGTAATTTTTCTGTTGGAGCGAAGATAGCTGAGCATGTTGATTGCTTTTTATTTGTTGGGAGCGGTACGTTTCACCCAGTTGGCCTTTTAATGAGTACAAAAAAACCAGTGATTGCGGCTGATCCTTATACCACTACGGTGAAAAAACAAGAAATCGAGGATATGAAGAATAATATGTTACGACAGCGGTACGGTGCCATTATCGCATGCAGAAATGCACGGCGTTTCGGAATTCTCATTGGAGTAAAACGTGGCCAACAACGCATTAAACTTGCTTATGAGATACAACAAATGCTTGATTCTGCTGGTAAGCATTCCTTGATGATAACGCAGGATGAGTTTTCCCCGGTGTCTCTGCAAAGGTTTGATTTAGATTGTTATGTATCAACAGCGTGTCCACGGATAGCGATTGATGACTATTTGCAGTATAAGAAACCGATAATTACCCCTGTCGAACTGGAGATTGTCTTGGGAAGACGCGAATGGGAGACCTATGTTTTTGATGAGATTCTCTCCTAAGTCTTCAAAGCTTTTTTAAGCTCTTGTCGTCTCATGGTGTGTGTCATGACGGTACTATCTCTTGGATGTCGGCCTTTGGATGATTTGTTAGGGGGAGGCCTCGAAAGTGGAGTCATTACACGAATCTACGGTGAGGCTGGCTCAGGAAAAACAAATTTATGTCTCCAAGCGGCTCGGCAATGTGTCCGTTCCGGTAAGAAGGTCGCATATATTGATACCGAAGGTGTTTCGGTCGAACGGATTCGACAGATCTGTGTGGACTGCGATTATAAGAAAATCCTCGGTGATATCCTCTTTTTTAGTCCGACCTCGTTTGAATCGCAGGAACAGATGATTTGCGATGCGATCGAAACAAAAGGATTAGGTCTTATTGTTGTTGATACCATCACAATGTTTTATCGGTTAAACCTTGAGAATGATCGGGAAGGTGGAATTCGTTCCTTCACCAGACAAGTAACAAACCTGCAGGTTGCTGCACGACAAAAAGATTTATTTGTCATCATTACCGAGCAGGTTTATACTGATAAAGCTGGTGAGGTCAAACCATTCACAAACCGGGATGCTGAGCATATGACAAAAACCATTCTGCGTCTTGATCGAAAAGGAATAGGGCAACGGGAAGCGACAATCATCAAACACCGGTCACAGCCAGAAGGAAAAAAAGCATGTTTCCGGATTTATACAGTAGGTTTAGAATAGAATTAAGAATGGTTAGGGGCTTGTTTTTTCAGGCCCGGTGATTGGGAAACCTGCAGATTCGTCTTGGATAGCGCACTCTTTGATATTCCACCCAGAATTAAGTAGAATGTTCAGGATACAGACTTCATCTCTTTCCCCAAGATACAGTAATTACTCTATATATTAATCTTTTAAATATGAAATTTTTATAACGAATACGTTGAAACAAAAATTAAAACAAAAAACTAAAACTATTTAACAGAAATTATGATTTAATGGACAACTATGGATGAACACGAGGTAATCAGCTATAAAACACTGCGCAGACTCCAGCAAGGGGAACAAACCTCATCTGTTCTTATAAAAATCAATGTGAATTTCTACCAGGATCTTTCTCTTTATATGAAAACCTTGGAACGAAGCGTTGAGGATGAAAAGAATCCACTGAAACTCAAACTCTTCACCGATGAAATCCAAAATACAAAAAAAATTGCGAACAGTATCTATGAGCTTCGGGAGAAAAAAATTGTCCAAGCAGCACTTGCCACCGCGCGTGGCGCGACTCCTGATCTGAAGAACCTCCTAGATAGCGAAAAAAAATTATATACTAATTTAGTAGAACAGATCATGATTTCTCGTAAAGAAATCTTTGAAGAACCAGCAGATCATCGTCTAAAAAAACAACCAGCGGCACCCTTTGTTGATCAACCGAAGCGAGATCCGAATACAAATCCAATCGTCCGTGTCTTAGAAGATACCCCTGAATTTATCGGCACTGATGGGAAAGCGTATTCGTTGCGCAAAGAAGACGTGCTTTCCCTACCCAGCGAAATGAACGAGATGCTCCAGAAAAAAAAGGTAGTTACACAGATAAAATAGGGCACCCTACATTTTTATATACCTTTCTTACTTACGGTTACAATCGAACTGTGATATCTATGAAGATGCCCAGGAAAATCAAACGATACTGTCGGTTCTGCAAAAAGCATACCCTTCACGAAGTTGACAAAATGAGAAAACGAAAAGCTAGTGAGCTGAAACGAGGACAACGACGGTTTAGACGAGCAACAAGCGGTTATGGAGGATTTCCACGACCAAAACCTGAAGGACGAGAGAAAACCAGCCGGCGGATAGCAACTCGATTCACGTGTACAGTATGTAAAAAAATGCATCAGCCACCAAGTATCCGGTCAAAAAAATTTGAGATAGAAGGTGAGTAAAGTCATGGATCAACCAAAAAGCAGGTTCATTAAAGTACGGTGCAATGATTGTGAAAATGAACAAGTCCTGTTTGATAAGGCAAGTACTACGGTCCTATGCCATATTTGTGGGAGTAAATTAGCAACCCCAAATGGTGGGAAAGCTCATATTAAAGGAACCATTTTAGAAACCATTGAATAAGGTTTTTCTGCATGTTAAAGAAGGAGTATCCTGAAGAAGGAGAACTTATTGTTGGTACGATAACCAAAGTCCAAGGGTTTGGTGCATTTGTATCTCTTGATGAATACCCCAATAAAGAAGGGTTCATCCATATTTCTGAAATAGCGACTGGATGGGTAAAACGTATCCGTAATTTTGTACGAGAGAAACAGAAAGTCGTCTGTAAAGTTGTCCATGTCGATGCAGCAAAGAAACATATCGATCTTTCTCTTAAAAAAGTCAATGATCACCAGCGACGGGAGAAAATCCAGGATTGGAAGAATGCACAAAAAGCAACCAAACTCTTTGAAATGGTTGCACAAGTGCTTGGGAAATCAATTGAGCAGTGTTATAGAGAATTCGGTGATGCGTTGGTTAAGAAATATGGGACGATGTATGCAGCATTTGAAGAATGCGCCTATGATGCAAGCACCTTGAAAAACGATGGTTTTTCAGGGGATTGGCTTAAAAAATTCGAGGAGGTTGCCAAGAGTAGTATTACCGTTCCTTTCGTTGAAATAAAAGGTATGCTACTACTTACTTCATATCTGCCTGATGGGATAACTCATATTAAGGAGGCACTAAACCAAGCGGAAAAAAGCGAGTTCGATGACGTGAGCATTGATATTAAATACATTGGTGCACCTCGATACATGGTTAAAGTAAAAGCTCCAGATTATAAGATTGCGGAATCACAGATGAAAAAAGCGGTTGAACGTGCAGAATCATATATGAAAAAAACGAAAGGCGAATGCGAGTTTCAACGCGAACTTGAAGCATAATGTCTGAAATACTTTATTGTACACAATGTAACCGGTACACCATTCATCCAATATGTAGTAGTTGTAAAGGAAAAACAGGGTCAAATAAGCCTGCACGGTTTTCACCACAGGATCATTATGGGAAGTATCGGCGGGCGTTAAAAAAAAGAAATGAGGACGAACTGAGAAAATGAAATTAGTAGAAATCAAATATTTGGAGAAAAAACCGAAGCTTAAAAATCCAATTTTTATCGAAGGATTGCCTGGGATCGGGAATGTTGGGAAACTTGCCGTGGAACATCTGATTGATACGATGAAAGCAAAAAAATTCGCTGAGGTGTACAGTAAGGATTTTCCTCCACAAGTATTCATTAACCCCGATGGGACTGTTAAGTTGGTCAACAACGAGTTTTTTTACTGGAAAGCAAAAAAGCGAGGTCAACGAGATATCGTTTTTTTAACAGGGGATTATCAAGGGCTCTCATCACAGGGGCAGTATGAGCTTGCGGAGTCCATCCTTGATATCGTTCAAGAGCTTGGTGTGAAGCAAATGTTTACCCTTGGTGGGTATGGTCTTGGTCGGGAAATCAAAGAACCAAAGGTACTTTTTGCAACGACTGATGTTAATCTAGTGAAAACCATGAAAAAATATGGAGCGGTTTTTAAGAAAAACGAGCCTGGTGGTGGGATCATTGGTGCAAGTGGTTTGCTGCTTGGTTTAGGCAAGCTCCGCGGTATGGTCGGTACCTGTTTTATGGGTGAAACCCCAGGGTATCTTGTCGATCCGAAGAGCGCGAAAGCAGTCTTGAAGGTTCTTACCAAGGCGGTGAATGTCGATATCGATCTCTCGCGACTTGAGGAGAAAGCAAAAGAGATAGAGTACATCGCTCAGCAGCTTAATGAAATGGAAACCATGGTGAAAGAAAAACCAGAGGACATCCGGTACATCGGGTAATCTCTTCATCATTTTTTTTCTTTTTTTTCTGTAAAACTAAATAAAAAAATGAAGAAAAAAAGAGATTGATATTAGATACGTATGAAAAAGAGTAAAATCTTTGCATTTTTTTCTATCATTATCTCTTTAACGTTTGCTGCAGATACTCGAATGGATATCATTATTTGACCAAAGCCAAAGAATGGCCCGATTCCAATTCCCATTCCAAAACCCGGTAAAAGTTCTGAGGTGTTACCATTACCCTGAACATTGATATGTCTAAGAATCCCACCTTTAATTGAGATATTTACAACAACGTCCCATGCGGTGTAGTTCCCAATATTTGTTATCACAAACGAGGTTCCTAGGACTCCGCCTTTCATGCTGACATTTAGGAATGTCTCCCTCAGTCCATAGGTTTTAAAACATCCGTCAACATCGGTAAATTCCGTCCAGGTGTTTCCATTATCGACGGAGAGGAACACGGTTCCATTTGGGTAGATGTTTGTACCGTTCCCAGCGATCCAATAAAAATTCCCGGTAATATTTGTCGTATAGACAACGATATAATAGGTCTGTCCTGGGGTTACCCAGAGATCATCAAAGTTAATATCGATCCAGCCGAGTTGTTCCTGCGTCGGAGTTCCATTCACCACAGAGAATTCGTTTGGTTCAAGTGAAATTGTAGCCAGGTTTTCGCCAGTGAGATTATCACGAATCGCGGCAACACAGGGCTTTATGGTTGACTTATTACATGCCATGAGGAATTGCGTTCGCGTTAAGAGTTCTTTTTGTGGTATAAACGACTGTGCTACCGAGAGATTTATATAGGAGCCAAGATACGCATATCCTAAGGCTAATACTCCATCAAATTCAGTCATTGATTGATCAAGTTCATCGACATAGGGTGATTGGGTACTTTGGTTTTTTTGAGAGTTTTTCTCTTTTTCAAGTGTTCCTGCGGCACCTGCACCGAGTCCACTAAGGACTATAATCCCAATAATAAGAAATGATACTAGTTTTTTCATATTCTTTCTCTCCCTTTCTTTTAGTTATAAAATATCATAACACTTGAGTATATAAATATTTTTATAGCTTCGATGATTGAGGTAATAAATTATTTAAAAGAACAGAATGAATCGTATTATCTCTTTTTTAGATGGTTCAATGAATTTTTAGAGAAAAGCTCTAAGATGTTTGTTTCAAACTGCTTTAGATCAGAGACGATATATGGACCTGTGCTGTGTTTCTTTCTATCAAGATAGTACGAGGTAATGCCGAGTCTTTGTGGGGAAAGATAATCGAATTCTTTATGATCGCCAACATGTATCATTTCCTGTGGTGTAATCTTTAGATTTTTGCAGATCATCGCATAGAAATCCGTGACTTTTTTCACTGTGTGAAAATCTGAGGTTGATGAAAAAATATTATTGAAATAGTCACTCAGTTTGGATTGTCTGAGTTGGACTTGTATGAATTCTTTCTTGGCGTTGGAACTGATGATGAGGCTGTAGTTTGTTGATAATTGGTTGAGGACTGAGGGGACTTCAGGGTAGATTTCAACGTTTTTTCGGTATAGTGAAAGCATTTTTTTCCAATCGGTTTGAAGATTGAAACGATCGAACCAGTACCCAGGGTCGTACCATTCAATCTGATTGTCTCCTATTTTTTCATATTCTTCGAAGAGATATTTCTTTGCTGCTTTTACAGTGAGATGATGTTGTCTGGCGTAGAGTCTTGGTACACCTTCGAGCCAGAATGCATCAGCGAATCGATGGGTGGCAATCGTCCCGTCGAAGTCAAAAGAGATTACTTTGATCATGTGGTTCGTGGGTACATCCTGTCGTCTTTTAAAGGTATTCTACAGGGGATTACATGGGTTTCGCAGGGGGATTTTCTGGTTGCGGTTTTTTCTTCTTTATCAGGTTGAATCCGATGATGACGAGGATACCAACACTGATGAGTACCATTGCGATGAGAGCGAGGGTAGCGACATCGTTATTGGTAAAGCCGGGGGATGTTTGTTTAATCCAGATGCCAAGTAGTGCCCAGAGGACCACAAGGCTATAGGCGATATCCTTTCGAAGAGCAAGCATGAGCAGGGTGATAAGTACCCCAACACTAATGACTAGAATAGTCCAGATGACGGGACTGATTCCAAGGCCATCCCATTTGACAAAGACGAGGAACGCAGTGACATTTGCAATAGTGGCAACCGTGATCCAGCCGAGATAGACACTGATTGGAACATGGACAAAGATCTTTTCTGTCATCGTTACATTTGATCTTCCAATATTGAGGCGAAGATAAATTGCAAGAAGTGAAAAGAGAAGGATAATCATCATGAGTACGGATAGGCCGATGTATTCATAGTGCCAGAGGAAAATCCAGGTGCTGTTTGCGACGCTACTCATTATAAATAAAACGGTAATCTGTTGCATAAATGGCATTTCGATTTCCACTTTTTTAAACAGGTCTCGTGCTTGGTACACAGCGAAGGCAACCCAGAGAATGTAAATAATGCTCCAGATGGAAAAGGTAATGCCTGCCGGTACGAATAGGTTTGGTAGTGCGTCTGATAGTTCTTGGGTGGTTTTGTTGTTGAGTGGAAGAAGCACTGCCAAGGCGTTGATGAGAATGGTAATCATTACTGCAAGGATGTTTCCTATCTGAAGTAATTTCTTTTTCCCTCGGGGCGTCATATATCTCACTCTTTGGTGAAGAATCTATTTCATAAAGATAAGCTTTGTGTGCTTCCAGGAATGGTAAAAATATTTTTTAACGAGGGCAGGCAGCTAATCCGTGTTTTGCTAAATAGTGTTGATGGTATTCTTCCGCAGGATAAAATGTTATTGCTTTTAAAATATCAGTTACAATCTTTTTTTTGTGTTTTTTTGATTGTTCGAGATTCTTTTTTGATTGCTCTGCTGCGGTTTTTTGTTCTGGTGTATGATAGAATATTACTGATCTGTATTGTGTTCCAACGTTTGGTCCTTGTCGATTTTTTGTTGTCGGGTCATGGATATCCCAAAAAACGCTGAGTAGTTCTTCATAAGATTTTTTCTCAGGGTCAAAGTGTATTTCAACAACCTCTGCATGCCCTGTTTTATCTGTGCAGACATCTTCGTAGGTCGGATTTTGTGCTGTTCCACCCATGTAGCCTGCTGTTGTAGTCAGAACTCCGTTGAGGTTTCGAAATGCTTCTTCGACGTGCCAGAAACAGCCTGCTCCAAACGTTGCTTTTTCCATAAATACTCTCCTATACTGAACTAGTGAGGTTTTTTTTATATTAATAGTTTTTCCTTTCAGGATAGGTAGACTGTTAAATAAAGACACAGCTCAGAGGAGAGTATGCACTCCAACCAATTCAGTAAAAATATATAGTTGGTTGACTTATGAAAATTTTATTTTTAAAGTGTTTCGTTGGTTGTCATTATTTTAATCTGGGGGGACGTATTCCTTGAAAATATTTTAAAAGACTATTCTGGGTAGTTCTAAAATGTGTAATTGTTGGTAAGAACCCTCTCATTCATCATATGGTAGTTATTGATTCTTGTGGGAAAAATTTTTCTTGCTGGAATTTTTTCGCACGTTGTTTAATCACTTCTGTTAAAGTATCTGCAATGCCGTCTAAACTGTCATCAATATCTTTAAGTGAATATCGTTTTGTTGCATATCCTTCTTTGAATGATTCTTCATCTTTCTTGAGATCTATGACTAGTTGTTCTGGGTCTAAATTATGGTGCTCACCATCAATTCCGATATACAGACGGGCGTCCCTTACAGCAATATCTACATGTTTTGAGCTGTTATAGGATTCCAGCTCGCAGAAGACGCCTCGTTTTCTGAGTGATTCATATAATTTCAAGGCATGGGGCGACGATCGTTTTTCACGCTGGTGGTGCAGGCATAGTGGTTTTCCAAAATTGCTCATGGAATAATCATATTCTGTTTTTGGGAGTTTTATGTTACAGACTTCGCAGAATAAATCTTGTGTAGAAACGTCTCGTTTTAAATCTCGTTCGAGTTTTGCTAATTTTACAAGTTTGTTGTCTTGTTCAATCTTGTCCCAGATGATTTGAAGTACCTCACGTAAGGTCATTGCATCAATAATGATTTTGTATTTTATTCCAAGTAATCGAGCAAGTTCTTCTAATAAATCAACAGGATATTTTCCTTGATATTTCTCAACAAAGTTATAGACAATATCATATGCTTTATTGTCATTTATTTTATCTAAAAGTTGCATTAAATGAAAGGTGTAACATTCATTACACACGACTTTACCATCTGGTAATTTACGATACGTTGTCCACAGTTTTTTATTACAACGCTCGCAATTGAACATTTTGTCCCATCCCATTCGCGCACCCAATATCGAATATCATATCTTTATTTAAATATCTTTTCAATCTTTCTCCTACTGTGTGATATTTTGTGTATGAATAGATATAGAATGGTACTTATTTCAACGATAAATCTAAAATTCCTTTTGAGATGCAATCGTTCAAATGGCACCCTTGTACTAAAGTATTGACTCCCCTTAGTGTTCATCTATACAAAAATGTGAAGATACTTGAACTGCAAAGAGAATATAGGCAAATTAAAAATCCCATAAACAGTGGGAAACCAAAACAATAAAGAAATATATATGGTATTGCTATTTCCATATCGATCGTAGGGATTCCTGTGAAAGAAGAAGACAGAAAAATATTTCTAAGTGATTTCAAAAAAGGAGATATTGACAAAAAACTTGATATGTGGTACTATGCGATAGAACAAGAAGCTCTTTGGGAAGAAATCCTTGCAGAGATGTCGATGATTGCCCAAGCAGCGAATCCGCAGAAAGGAAAAGTGGTAGAAGAAGAATAACTGTAAAGTGATTGCCTATGAATGAGGATGACAAAAAAGAATTTATTGAAGAATTCAAGAAAGGTGATGGTACGAAACGCCTTGACCTCTGGGATTATGCACTCGCTCAGCAGGTTCTCTGGGAAAACCTCATCGCAGATTTGCAGAAGATAGCCCATGAGCAAGGTGTCGATAAAAAGCTTGATGAGCTGATGGACCGTGACTTCAAAGAGCTTGGTGCACAGTAGGCTTACAGCCCAACATATTTTGTACTGATGTCCCAGAGTTTTTCTGCTGCATCCATATCATATGTCTCTTTATTTGTTTGTTTCACCGCTTTTTTTTCAAAATATTCACCACTTATTTTCTTAACCTCTGGTGAGCTTGCTAGATAGACAGAGGTTTCTGTACCTTTTACGACACTTTTCCCTAGGAGTTTGAAGATCTTCCGAGAAAGGAATCCTGCATCCCGTCCTAAATTAGTCTTAGTCATTCCTGGGTTTACACAATTTATGGTGACTCCTGTTCCTTCTAGTTTTTTTGCGAAAAGTCTTGTGAAAAGAATGAGGGCAAGTTTCGAATGAGCATAGGCTTTCATCCCAGAAAAATTCTTTTTAAATTCGAGGTCATCAAAATGAATCGTCCAGGAGTGCAGCCTCGACGTAAGATTAATGATGCGGGATGGTGTGCTTTTGTTCAACACCGGAAGGAGCAGATTTGTCATAAGAAAAGGAGCAAGGTAATTTGTGGCAAACATATTCTCAATGCAATCCTTGGATTCTCTTCGATGGTAATCCCATGTACCTGCATTGTTGATAAGGACATGTAATGTGTCATATTTTTCTAGAAATTCAGCACAACAGGTCCGAATTGATACAAATGATGCTAAGTCACAAGACAAGACCTCAATGTTTTTATTGTTCGTTGTTTGGATGAGTTCTTGTTTGGTTTGTTCACCTTTTTTTGTATCTCTGGATGTACCGACCACCGTTGCTCCAAGCTTTGCAAGCTCTCGTGCTGTTTCTTTTCCTATACCTGAGGAAACGCCAGTGATAAAAACGGTTTTTCCTTTCATTTCAGCTCGCTCCCCTTCCATTGTAGGATATCAGAATCATTTTCGCCTATTAAAGTGTTCGAAAGATTAATGAAAACACGTTCTCTTTCGCATCATATGAACCACAGGAAGCAGATCCAGCATCTATCTTGCTTGGTCGAAGAGGACCTTTGTGGATTATCTCCTATTCAGACGATCATGAAAATGGCGGAAGATCAATCGATTCGTGCGATGGGGGTTGACCCTGCGAAAGTCATATCATTTGGTGGCGGTTGGTGTAACCATTCTGCCCCGGAGACGTTAAGAGATATTTATCACGAGATTGTCAATGATATGAAATTGTTTCATCAGAGTGGTAGGTATAGTCCTATTATTGGTGATTCGTCTTGTCGGCAGCAGATTTGTTATTTTGAAAAGGATGTCTATGGTTTGAAATCCTTACAGCCATCGAACATTTTACTTGGACATTCATCAACCCAGCTGTTCCATGACGTCCTTCGTGTATTATGTAACCCTGGTGAGCCTGTGGGATTTCTGGATCCAACATATGCGAATTATATCAACGCAGTGAAATGCGCACTGCCTGGTTCGCCGATTTGGTATGTTCCTGCGCTGAACCCACAGACATGGACGTATCTTGCTGATCCTAATGATTCGTTAAAGGTAGTCAGACAGTATTGTGAAAAAGGATTACGGGTGCTTGTTATTCCCATTCCTGATAATCCAACGAGTCAGATTCCCTCTAATGATTTTTTAAATAGCGTATTGGAAATATTAACGGATGCTGGTGGATATCTTGTCCTTGATCATGCGTATAAGGAATTATGGTTTGGAGACATGCCTCGGTGCTTTTCTTGGTCTCCAAGGCTTCAATCACATTTGGTTACGCTTCATTCCATCTCGAAATGGTTATCAAGCCTAGGGCGACGTCTTGGATGGGTTGAGGCAGATGAAACCGTGATCGCTGGTCTTGAAAAAATCAATGAATCCGTTCTGCTCTCCCCTGATACGTTGCATAGCATGGCGATTGCACGATTTTTAGAGCGTACACTTAAGGATGGTACTTTGAAGAATTTTATTGAAGAAACTCGTAATTTATATGAAAAAACTGCTGCGGTGATGATGGCTGGTCTTGATGATCAGCTTGGTTGGAAAAGGCTTACTCCCGCTGGTGGGTTATACACCTGCTGTCCGACACCACATCGGCAGGATCCTGTACGATTTGTCGAACGCTTATTGCAAGCAACTGGTGTCTTGCTCATCCCAGGAACTGGTTTTGGTCCAAGTATGAGTTATGGGTTACGTCTCTCCTATGGTCCCTTGTGTTATGAACATGAACGTATCACCGAAGGCATAGAACGTATCAATCAGTATCTTAGGAAAACAGAATAATCATCATCTTAGATAAACATGGCCCTCAACCAGTATTTTTATAAAGAGGTCCTTCTATTGAGAATATGGAGAAATCATTCATGAAACATCTCTGGTTGGTCGGCATCTGCCTTTGTTGTATCTTACCTCTTGCACAAGCAGGGACTTTTCCTTTTCAAACGAACACGCAAAACGCACCGAAAGGGTATCTTCTCAATGGAGGTTGGGTAGAGGTACGAGACAATATCACGGTTCTTCATGTGAATGGATCCCATTATCAGATGGGATATCAACATGGCTATTTACTGCAAGAAGAAGTCCAGGAAAACGTCCGCGCTTTTTTGCATTATGCAGAAGAGTATCTTTCAAAGGGTGATTTGCTTCAGTTATGGAATATATCAAAACCATATGTCCCCTCTCAGTACATTGAGGAAATGCACGGCCTTGCTGATGGTGCAAACATCTCCTTCAACGATGTCGTGGCTTGTATCATGGCGGTGGAATACTCTGATCACGGGTGCTATGGGATAGCCGCCTGGGGTCCTGCTACCTCTGATGAGCGATTATATCATGCCCGCAGTTTTGATTTACCCTCGAATGTTCAAGACCCAGTGAGTGGAAAGTATGCCCATGAGAACACCGTCCTTGTTATTCGAAATCCGGATAACGGCTCTGCTTCCCTTTGTCCCTCGGTTGCAGGTTCGTTTCATACGGGTGGCGGTATTAATGCAAATGGAGTTGCTGTTGGTATTCAGATCTGCTGGAGTAAAGATCAGACCGTCCAGGGGAATCCTTACCATTTTCGGGTACAAGCAGTCTTGGATTCCGCAACAAACGCTGAAGAAGCGCTTCAGATACTTAATACGAATCGCACCCATGGATTCAACTTTATTGTATCACAAGCGGACCCTACAGAAGGTTTCATTCTTGAACAGTCCGCGAACCTTACCTACGTTGGTACCTATAACGACTCAGTGGAAAATAAACCTCCTTTTTGGGGTATCGATCATGTGGTACGGCGAACGAATGTGTTTATAGAACCAACTATCGCAGAGACCCAACGAAATCGATATGACCCCACAGGGTTCATTGGATTGCTTAACCTTTTATTGTTCCAGAAAAGCTGCCCCTTTTTCGCGGTATACCAACTGTATAAATCAGTAAGCAAGCAACTAAATACCTCTTGGGGTGCCTTAACTCTTAATGAGACCATGACGGTGTTGCAAAACGGGTACCGTGCACAAGGGTTTCCTCTTCTGAGGTTGATTGAGGTATTAGGGAAAGGGACAGGGATGGCAGAAGCATGGAACCAATGGGCCGCATGTCCGGCAACCGGTGATATGGTGGTGAGTTTTGCCTCCCATGACCAGATGGCGTTTCGAACAGAGCCTCATTATTTCAATCTCTTTGGTTTGCTCGCTACTGATCCGCCATAAATCGTTTTTTTTCGTTATTGCTTATTTCTTAATATCATAATATATATCACACTCAATGCTTCCGTCTGTGCAAGCTGCCTGTATCTCTCTGTTTGAATGGTTGATGCAGTATGCGTTAGACGCATTTGAAAAAGGACTCTGAAGTCTATATTCAGTTCGAGTTATTTTTTAATATATGAAACTTTGATATATCTTTTTATATATATTAATATATTCCTAAAGTGAAGTTAATACAAGCTAGTACTCAAGCTTTTATAACGAAACAACGATTAGATTCTATGACGATTACACATGTTCGGAAAAGAACCGGGGAACGTGTTCCTTTTAATGCAGAAAAAATCACATTCGCAATTGAGAAAGCAATGCTTGCTTTAGGAATAAAGAACAGAAAAAAGGCTGAATTTCTTACCCGGAACGTAGTCGAGTCACTTAATTCCAAACAATCGATTTTTCTAGACAATATCCCCTCGATTGAACAGATCCAAGAAACTGTTGAAGATGTGCTTGAACAACGAGAGAAACGCGTGTATAAAGCCTATTCGTTGTATCGCCGCTCCCGAGGGATAGCTAGGGAAATTAAGCAGTATTTCAGGATACATGATGATTTGAAACTCGATGTCAACGCTCTCAAAGTCCTTGAGGAACGGTACCTTTTAAAAAACGAGGCAGGGAAGATTATTGAAACACCGACGCAGTTATTCCGACGTGTCGCAAAAACAATCGCAGAACAAGATAGACTCCATGGGAAAGATCCAACAAAAACAGAAGAAGAGTTTTTTACTACGATGCGTAATTTAGAGTTCCTGCCAAACTCTCCGACGCTGATGAATGCTGGAACCAAACTAGGGCAGCTATCAGCTTGTTTCGTCCTTCCGATTGAGGATAGCTTGGAAGGAATTTTTACTACGTTAAAGAATATGGCATTGATACAGCAATCTGGGGGCGGAACTGGGTTTAGCTTCAGTCGTCTGCGAGAAAAAGGTGCAATTGTGAAAAGTACCAAAGGTGTTGCGAGTGGGCCTATCTCTTTCATGCGGATCTTTGATAGCACAACTGATGTCATTAAACAAGGCGGGAAACGTCGTGGAGCAAATATCGGTATTCTGCAGTGCACCCATCCTGATATCCCAGATTTTGTGACCGCAAAATCAGGCAAAAGACTTACGAACTTTAACATCTCAGTTGCAGCGACTGATTCGTTCATGAGAAAGGCATTGGCCAAAAAAACAGTAGTGTTACGAAGTCCAAAGACTGGTAAAATTGTTCAAAAGATCAACGCAGCTGATTTATTTGAAATGATTGTGCGAAACGCCTGGGCGACTGGGGATCCAGGGCTGTTGTTTATTGATGAAATCAATAGACGACATCCACTCCGGGACAGTGGTCTGGTTGAAGCGACGAATCCCTGCGGTGAAGTGCCGTTATTAGCGTATGAATCATGCAATCTAGGCAGCATTAATCTTGCGCGAATGGTTACAAATGGAAAGCTGAATTGGAAGAAACTAAAAGCGACGATACGACTTGCTGTTCATTTTTTAGACAATGTTATTGATGCGAACAATTACCCCTTGAAACAGACAGAAAAGATTACAAAGGCGCATCGGAAAATCGGTCTTGGTGTGATGGGGTTTGCTGATCTTTTATTTATCCTTAAAATTCCTTATGATAGCAAGGAAGCCTTGCAGCTTGGTGAACGGCTCATCAAATTTATCGCAAAAGAGGCACGAGAAAAATCCGTAGAGCTCGGCAAAGAACGAGGATCATTTACACATTTTGAACAAAGTACTTGGCAGAAGAAATATCCTGCGATGCGAAATGCGACCTGTGTCACCATCGCACCAACAGGCACGATCAGCATGATTGCCGGATGTTCCTCAGGCATTGAACCTGTGTTTGCGTTGGCGTTCTTACGCCGAGTCATGGAAGGTAAACAGTTCCCTGAGATAAACGAGACATTTAAACGGGAGTTGATTCGACGTAACCTCTATAAAGATGAACTGATTCGTATGATTTCCAAAACGGGAAATATAAAAACCATAAAGCTTCCGGGGGACCTTAAAAAAATCTTTGTAACATCTCTTGATATTGCACCAGAGTTTCATGTTCGGATGCAAGCCGCGTTCCAGCGGCACGTTGATAATGCAGTAAGTAAGACGGTGAATCTTCCGAAAAATTCTAAACTTGAAGATGTGAGAGATATTTTTCTGCTCGCATGGAAATTGAAATGCAAAGGAATCACGATTTACCGGTATGGCAGCAAACCTGAACAGGTTTTATATCTTGGTACAGGCAAACCAATCGTGGTGACGACTGATTATGCAGGGGGTTGTCCAACCGGGATGTGCTCCCTTTAATTCTGATAAGAACACTATGTTTAAGTACTAAAATAAGATAGGAATTTCAATCCTGCGGATGAAATAGATGCACCACTAGGATAGATAGTGTGTTTTTTTTGTTTGTTGGGATGAACATTCGGATGGACAGACCATGAAAAATATTAAGGCAGGGGATACCGTTCAGATTTTATGTGAGGCAAAATTAGAAACAGGGGAGCTCTGCTATAAAAACGATGCAGAGAACCTGATTCAGATCGTGGTTGGAGAAGGGAATTTTTTTCCAGTCATCGAGAAAGCAATGCAAGAGATGACTGAAGGGGAATCAAGGGTTCTCACACTCGAAGCTGAAGATGCATTTGGTCCGCATGTGGATGATCTCATAATTAAGATACCGCGATCGGTATTTAAACAAGAAGTAACCTTGGATGTCGGTTCACGTGTTAAGATTGATGCGCCTACCGGTAAATCTTTTATTGGTTCGATTATTGCCATGGATGAACAGACGATAACACTCGATTTAAATCATCTGTTAGCAGGGAAACGACTCGTCGTAAGTGTTACGGTTGTTTCGATAGCAGAACCGGTGAAACAGGAATAGCGTACTCTGACGCTTTTTCTTTTATCTGATATATCACTAGGATTTATTGTTGGATTTATAAAAAACAAGCGGTTTCTTGGAGGAAATCTTTTTTTTATGCAGATCACTAAAAACCTTAGTGCGCAGTTGAGTCGTTCAAATCCCTTCTCCTGCATCTCTTTTATAGTTAAAACATCATGTTTTTTATGCGAATCAAAGACCATATATCTCGACAAACACAATCTCATCTCATATATT
>DATLAF010000252.1:0-9771 GCA_035527635.1 Thermoplasmatota archaeon
AACAGGGTCTGGATTTGCACTTGCAGACGATCGCTCCGCTCGTCCAAAGCCTTTAAGTTGATTCCACCAGAAGGTCCCGGTAGCATACGCATTAGCAGGGATGTCGGTTATCTGGACAAGCGGGATAGCAATATTGGGAAGATAGAAATCCAACTCATTGAAATTCGAGTCTGCTTGACGTTGTACTTTTCCATAGATGTAATTATTGATATTACTGAAATTGTCAACATCGACATAGAGGGTTGCTTCGGTACTAGCCCTCTGACTATTGATACTTCCAGCAGGGACGTTCATAAAAGTAAGAAGGGGATCATCGGGTTGTGCTTTTGGGTAAAACACGGTGATAGCACCAAGCGGACCGCTCTTGGTAAGATCAACATATCCATTCGCATCGATACGTAACATGCTTCCGTTTTGTATGTTAAGTGTCGCTTTTGCTTCCAATCTCCGAGAGCTGGGGATGTTGCTGACTTTAAGGAATGGGATATCAGATTCATTTGGATCTTTGAGTTTTGGATAATAAACGATGATTTCATTTATCGGGCTGCTCATGGTGACATCGGCATATCCACGGACATTGACGTAGAATAATTTTCCTTGGACAACTGTGACTTCAAAATCATCAAAGATCTTCCACTCATACGAGAGGGTTTTTGGAAGCCCGTTAATTCTTACTTTTTGACTAAACCAGGGTGAATCCACGATGACTGCGACATTGAAGATCGCATTTGCCTCGTAATCGAATCCATGGGGATCTTTCCGAAGACCAAAACTCATCCATTTCCCTGTTTGTGCCATGGTAGAGTCAATTTTATCAAAGACAAGGGAGAGGCTTACTCCATCTCCACCTCCAACATGAATGTCTGAGGCATAGGTGATTGTTGTTTCGCTTGTATGTTGACTTTCCGTGTCGAAATGATAGTAAATATAGCCGCCGAGGGGGATAAATTGAGTCGTTAAGGTGACAAACGGGGTAAATTTCACAGAAAATGCGATGTCATACTTGAGTGTATTTGTACTTCCGTTATATGAACGGAAACCGTATAACAACTCCAGAGGGTCAACACCACTTGGCTCGGTTTTCATTGTTTGTTGGAATATGGCTGGGCTGAAAATATTCTCTTTTGCGAATGCAAACCTTTTTTCGACATACTGTGGGATCCTTTCGCCCGGTAACGTACGATATCCTACCCCAACAGCAAAATAATCGTCATCTGCAACTAACACCTTTGGATCCTGGGTGATTTGACCCTGCAGTGTGTTTTCTTGGGTGTCAAGTATGTTATTGTCGAGGAGTCGGTAGAGGAGACTACGGCAGATCGGAGTGCTTTGTCTTATTTTTTGTTTTAATAAAGTAAGGATTGATGAATATGCTTTCAGTGACGGGGATATCTTCCGTGGTATTGAATATAGCTGATTGCTCTGGGACGAAAGGTCATTATTTTGACCATACGCATTGACGAGTCCCCAGTTCACATGAATCTCAGACCAGACTTCCAATCCTGCATAAAGATCGGACGGCCCGTTGTTAATCTGTCGTACTCGAACCATATCTTCGAGGGATTTATGCTCTACATTTGTTTTTGTATTAAAGATAGTTTCCCAATAAAATCCAAAGGATACTTTTATATCGTCTTCTGGGTCTTGATCAACGTTAAAGAAGGTGTCTTCGCAGTAATAGGGATGCGTGAGGAATTTTTTTTGGAAATCATTAATGGAGATGTCGAGTTGTTTTTCAAATGATTGACCGTTATATTCTAAGTGAATCCACCATTCGAAAATATTGCTGGTAGGTTTTATCCATGGTGCTGTAATTGTCGTTTCAACATCTTGATGGGTACTGTAGGGGCTTTCATCTACATTCAAATACGAATACACTGATTTTTTTAATTGGTCCATTGTCTCTGAACCTGTTTTTTTTACAGTTGAAAGGTCAGAAGAATTCAGCTTTATATTTCTATTTTCATAGGTGTTTGTAATAGAATTAGCAATTCCTGACACGCTAAAACATGTCATTATGATTAGAATTACCACTAACAGTTTTTTCATTTTTTACGTCACCTCTTCCTAAATATATCAATTACCCTTTTCTGCCCTATATGTACTTAATAATAAACGATATATATAATTTGTTATTCTCTTTTTCATCCATTGTAGTGGTATTATCAGAGAAACACTAAATATATAGTAAGACTTAAAGAAAACCAGTTATCAAAGGAAAAGGTAACAATTGGCTGTTTCGAACATTGATGAAACAGAAATTTACCACAACATTTTCATAGTCTCAACTGATGTGAGATATCAACGGGAATAATATTATCTATTATACTGCAGAGAGGTTGACTATGGGTAAAACAATTATTCAAAAAATTTTCGAAGCACATTCGAATTCTTCCGCAAATGTCGACGAGAGCATCGATGTTGCAATTGATGTGAGAGTTGCCCGCGATTTCGGCGGGGCAAATGTTGTTAAACATCTCGAAGAAAATAGTCTTCCTATTTATGATCCTAAACATACGTTTTTTACCTTTGATTGTAACCCTGGTGGTTGTGATCAGAAATACGCGGAGAACCAGCAGATATGCCGCGTGTTTGCAAGGAAACACGGGATTAAAATCTACGATATCAATAGTGGTATCGGAACCCATCTCGCCTTCGAAGAAGGGCTTGTTTTTCCAGGGGATACGTTTATATCAACAGACTCTCATGCGAACATCCTTGGTGCTATCGGGGCATTTGGCCAAGGGATGGGGGATATCGATATCGCGTACGCATTTGCGCATGGGAAAATCTGGTTTAAGGTACCACCATCGATAAAAATTTTCCTTAAAGGAAACCCAGCGAAAACTGCGACCCCGAAAGATGTGGTATTAAAAATCAACAAAGAACTTGGAGCAAACGGACTTCTCGGGTATGCTGCGGAACTCTACGGTGAATACGTTGATTCATTATCGTTAGACGGACGAGTAACAATAGCGTCCATGGCGACGGAAATGGGTGGGATCATCTTGTTATTTCCCACCAATGAGAAAATCATGGAGTATTATAAGAAAACATTCGGCATAACTATCCAGCCGATCCATGCAGATCCTGATGCGTCATATGATCGAATCATAGAGATTGATATCTCAGCGCTTCCACCACAGTTATCACGTCCAGGTCATCCTGAGGATGTTATCAGTGTTGCAGAGGCTGAAAATATTGTGATTGATTCTGGGTTTATCGGTTCTTGCACCAATGGGCGTCTTGAGGATATACGGGCAGCAGCAGCGGTCCTGAAAGATAAAACGATAGCACCAGGCAGAATCCTAAAGATCGTTCCTGCGACCGATGTCATTTGGAATACATGCCTTAAAGAAGGTCTGGTGAAGATTTTCAAAGACGCTGGTGCCTTGGTTGGTTCTGCTGGTTGTGCCGGGTGTGCTGCTGGTCAAATTGGTCAAACAGGAAAAGGAGAGGTAACGATTTCTTCAGGGAATCGGAATTTTACCGGAAAACAAGGAAAAGGTGATATTTATTTAGCATCACCACAAACCGTCGCCGCATCAGTACTTGCTGGTTACATCACGACCGTTGATGCGATTCCAAAGAAACCAGCACCGGTGAAATCTGCAACAACTTCGGTAAAAAATATCACCGAACAGAAGAAAGAAACAGTCGCTTCCCCTCTGGTCGTTGAAGGGAGAGCCTGGGTCATCCCAAAAGATAACATTGATACCGATATGATCTATCACAATCGCCATCTGGCGATTACGAATAATTCAGAGATGGGACCGTTTACGTTTGGGAACCTCAAAGGATATGAGCAGTTTGCAAAGGAAGCGCAGAAAGGCGATATCGTGGTCGTTGGTAAGAATTTTGGTTGTGGAAGCTCTCGGCAACAGGCGGTTGATTGTTTCAAAGCCCTTGGGATTAGTGTTATTGTCTCTGAATCATTTGGTGCTATTTATGAGCGAAATGCAATCAATAGCGGAATGCCTATCCTTGTCGCAGAAGGTATTTCAAAAAAACTTCATGACAAAGACAGTATTTCTATCAATTTTACGACCGGGGTCATAACAGATAAAACCCAGAGAAAAACATATCAAGGGAAACCATTTTCAGAAGTACAAAAGGAAATCTATCTGCGTGGTGGTCTGTTGGGAAGATGAGAAAAAATGAACATGACGTTTGCAGAAAAAATACTAGCAAAATATGCTGGTGAGAAAAAAGTCAAGCCCGGTCAGATTGTAACTATACAACCGGATCATTTGCTTATGCATGATAATGCAGCACCAATTATATCTAAGATCCAACCCGAATTAAAAGAGTATGGTATCTATAGCAAGGACCTACCAGTCATTGTTCTTGATCATGTGATTCCTGCAGCGGCGGAAAAAAACGCGCTGCAGCATAAACAGATCCGTGAGTTTGTCAAGGCCTTTAAGATAAAACATTTCTTTGATGTTGGATATGGTGTCTGTCATCAGATCATCATTGAGAAAGGTCTTGCGTTACCAGGGACACTTCTGCTGGGGAGTGATTCCCATACGTCTTCCTATGGCGCGGTTGGTGCGTTTTCCTCTGGAATTGACCGAACAGAAGCAGCAGCGTTGCTGCTTACTGGTGAGACGTGGTTAAAGGTTCCGCAGAGCATCAAGATAACCTTGAAAGGTCATCTGCAGCATTGGGTGAGTGCAAAAGATGTGATATTATCGATAATTGGAGACGTTTCTGCAGCGGGTGCTGATTATTGTTCCGTGGAGTTCCATGGGAACGTTTCGCAATTCTCTGTAGAAGAGCGATTTACCATGGCAAACATGGGGGTTGAGATGGGGGCAAAAAACGCGGTATTCCCTGTTGATGCGGTGACGAAACAGTACCTTTCATCCATCGGTATCTCACAATCGAAATATCAATCCATAAACCCTGATGCTGATGCGACCTATGAACAAGAACTTACCTATACTCTTACCACGATAGGGCCGGTTGTAGCTGTACCACACGGTGTCGATAAAGTAAAACCAATAAAGGAAGTCGAAGGTATCGACATCCAGCAGTGTCTTCTTGGGACCTGTACGAACGGACGGTTATCGGATTTGAAGATTGCCGCGAAAATTTTGAAAGGGAAAAAGGTGCATCAAAACGTGCGGTTGTTGGTTCTTCCTGCGTCTCGAAAAATATATCTTGATGCGTTAGAAGAAGGATACATCAGAACATTTATTGAAGCAGGGGGAACGGTGCTCCCGCCAGGGTGTGGACCATGTTTGGGTGCGCATCAGGGTGTACTTGCTCCTGGTGAGCGGTGTCTGAGCACATCGAATCGGAATTTCAAGGGACGGATGGGGTGTAACGAAGCAGATATTTATCTGGCAAGCCCGGCAACCGTTGCGTTGTCCGCGGTGTTTGGGAAAATCACCGATCCTCGAAAGGTGGTGCGAAAATGACGATCTGGAAGTATGCAGACAACATTAATACGGATATGCTTTTCCCGGGGAAATATACCTATACGTGTAATACTGCTGAGGAAATCAAACCACATCTCCTTGAGGATTTGGATCCGTTGTTTGCGAAAAATGTAAAGGAAGGGGATCTTATTTTTGCAGGCAAGAATTTTGGTTGTGGCAGCTCGCGTGAACAACCGGTTCTGGGACTCAAAGCAGTTGGTATCGTTGCGGTTGTTGCAGGGAGCTTCGCTCGGATCTTCTACCGGTCCTCCATCAATCAAGGTCTGTTGCTGATTGAATGTCCTGAGGCGGTGAAGGCCTACAAGCAAGGGGATAAGGTATGGCTCGATGTTGAAAAAGGAACGATTTCGATTGGTTCGAGTACGTTTTCGTTTCCAAAGCTGCCGAAAGAAATCCTTGCGATCCGTGATGCGGGAGGGTTATTGCCGTATACCAGGGAGAAACTTCGGCAGAAGAAAAAATCACAATAGGCGTTTAGTGAAGAGAAAAAAGGTAGTTGACTGGTTCGTCTTTTATATTCCGTCATCATCGTAGATATCGAGCGTTTCGAAGAACTCGGGGGTAAAGTAGTAGCCACAGGCTGTTTTTTCTATGAGTCCTTTTCGTACGCATCTGTCAAAAAGATCATCCTGATCGGTGATTATTTCTTCATACATGGTTTTATTTTTTGTTTTTGGTTTTTTTGTTTTGTTTTTTTTCTTCATCATCTCTCTCACATCCTGCCATTGATATGCAATAGCATGATATCTCTTGCCAGTGAGTCTATTTAAACGTACCTCGTAAAAACGGCAAAAAGGAAAAATACATATCACAATACATAAGGGAAACTACGGTGTGTCTGTCACGGTCAGCTCATGAACAGGGGTCCCATCACTCCAATATCCCATAAACCGTTGCTCTGGGGTGTTCCCAAGACAATACTGTTGATTAGTGCCATAAAACGCATAATCGGTCAACGCATCAAAAAGCTTCCACATTGAATAATAATCCATTGCATCCACCAATGGGCTGTTTGGAATACACACAGGCGCTGTATGGTCTGCAACCAGGGGAGGAGACCCATATCGATCTGTTCGTTGGATGATGAAATCTTTTTGATCAAAGGGAATTTGATCGGCGGTAGAGAAAATCAATGCGCCTGAATAATTCCCAGCAATGGTGTCATTTTCTCCTACGATTACCAAAAGAAGGGTCGTTGAAGGAATATCATGGAAATCCGTTATCATGGTATCATTTCGTATAAACGGTTGCACAGGCATAACCGCTTTGGGGCACGGTAGTCCGTTCTCCTGGGCAAGGACTGCCATCTCTGCTGTGATGCCCCCGCCAAGTGAATGACCGACGATAGCGAATTTATCAAGGTCTGGTCGGACATGATCACCGTGTTGTAGTTTAAAAATCGCGTTTTTTACCGCTTGCATTGCATAATGTGTCGCATAGCGAGTACCAATAACGAAACCTAACTGGTACCTTGGGTATACGACGATGTTACCGCGTTTGACGAGATGGTAAATCCATGCTTTATAGATAACAGGGTAGAATGCACTCCATCCGTGGTTGAATACGATAAGAGGCGCAGATGAAGGGATGGGATCTGTTGGTTCGAAAATCCAGAACGCATGGGCACCAAACCCGTATCGTGTTTGTCGTACTCCGCTATGTGAGTAATTCGAGCCACCCGGCCCATCTGGTGGTTGTTGAGGTGGTGTTTGTGGTTCATGGAGGATGTATTGGTGCGGAGTACTAACGATTCCTTCGCATGATGGTCCCGTTATGACAGTCCCAAGAAGAACGCAGACAAGAAATAAAGCTAAACAGTGTATTGTACGGATTTTTTGCATGTGACTCCCTTATTTCCCTACCGTAAAAACTGAGAGAGAGACAGAATATAAATATATCGATGGAACATGATTTTTCATAAAAGGTGGTCGTAAGGTGAAGATGGGGAGGCCGGGAGGAGGTGGTGAGGAGAGATGGGAAAAATAGGGATCGCCCCCCATCATCAAACCTTAAACTTATATTAATTTGATAAGTATATAAATTTTGTTATAAAATTATGACAGGTGGGATTTGCCAAGAAATATCCCTTTTTTGTTATAAGAGCGAAAAGAGAAAAAGAAGATAAGATATGAGGAATTCAGCAGAAGAAAAAAAATTTCCATTCCATTCATAGGTATTTTTTGGTTTATATGTTACCAATTTTCTAAAGATTAAAATAAATTCTAACTCGTATGATCAACAGAGAGAACTAGAAAAAAGCGTAGGTTCCAATCTACAAAAAAATTAAAAAAAACAGAATAATCTACTGTTGTTTAATTTCCTGTACATTTTTAGATTCGGTCACATTGCGCCACAAGCCAAATGTTCCAATAATCTTTCCCCCCAGGTCATACCATGCTACCTTCGTCACCGAATACCACTGCTCAGAACCGTCTTTATCTATGACTTTTTCCATGCAATTTTCAATTGATTTTCCCGTCTGTAGTATCTGATTCTCCTCGTCAAATGTTTTCTTCGCTTGCTCTGCAGATAGAAAATCAAAATCGGTCTTCCCGATCATCGCATCGGGTTGAACCATAAAACGCTTAGCCATCGCTTTATTGACAAGCACGAATCGATTCTGCGTATCTTTAAAGGACACAGAATCGGAGATAGTATCTAAAAGTGTCTGCAACATGACAATATTCTTCCCATGATCCTCCTCAGCACGTTTACATTCGGTCATATCTTTTGAAATCCCCATCGTTCCAATAATCTCGTCTTCATCGTTATATCGAGGAATTTTTGTTACTACCATAAACCGCTCTGATCCATCGTGAAGAGTAACTTTTTCTATTTTATTGAGGATCGCCTGTCCAGTACGCATAATTGCGTTCTCATCGTCAACGCTTCTTTGCGCCTGTTCTTTGAGAAGGAATTCAAAATCAGTCTTTCCCATCATCTTCTCAGGGGCAACATTCGCATATGCAGCCTTTGCCTTGTTTACTAAAATAAAACGATTCTGATCATCCTTAAAATAAACGGGATCGGCAAGAGTATCTAGTAAAGTCGTTAATAATTCATGTTCTTGTCTGCGTTTTTGCTCAGAATCTTTCCTCTCAGTGATATCACGAACAATTAACACAAAATTATCAACCTCATTATCCTTTTTTACCAAGAAAAAGGAGCTGATCTCCACAGCCAAGACCTTCCCCTGTCGATTCTTAATCTCAGTCGTATAACTCGCTGAGATTTTCTCCGAAAGCAGTTGTTCAAACTGTTGAATTACCACCGGAAGCGACGTTGCAGTCAATAGATTCATGTTAAACAAATTTTTATTCAGAACCGAGGATTTCATGACATCGAGAATTTCACACATGCGGGTATTGATATCAAGGATATCACCGCGAGTATCAAGAACAAAGATGCCGTCGGTTGTATATTCAAACAATCCGTGATACTTCTTCTCACTTGCCTTTATTCGTTTCTCCTGATTTTTTCGTTCGGTGATATCCCATAACAGGACGAACATCACCAGTGTTCCATTCATCCGAAAGATCGAGATATTGACATCAACAGGGAAATGATTTCCGTTTTTACAGATTGTTTCTGACTCAAAGGTCAGACACCCGCGTGCAGCAAGCTCATCACGACATTGCTTCCAATCTAACTCCTTGGAGAGGATGTCCTGTAATGTTAAACGTAGAAGTTCATTCCAATCATACCCGAGAAACTCACAGGATTTTTGGTTGGCCTCTTGGATTTGCCCTTCGAAACTGGTAAGAAATGCAGCGGCATTGATCCGTTCAAATAATGTATGATACCGATCGTCTGGTGTAGCGATTTTTGATTTCTCCTCTATGAGATTATCTTTTATCTCTTGCATTCCCATCACTTGCTATGCATCCTATTTTCTGATAAAGAGAGTCCAATAAACAAATATATTGTTTGTATTTAAATTTGTGTTTCATTTTACGACTATTCGAATAGCTTCTTGTTGCGGTGTTGCCTCAAAATCTACACTAAAAAATTGTTTGATTAACCACATATTGGTTTTGGTATGGTTACTTAATTCTCTGACGAGACAGCCGGATTCCTTGGGTGCAAGAACAAAGTAGGGAATAATCTGATCGATTGCATAGCGATCGATCGTAGCACCACTTCTGATTTCCTGGAGCAGTTCGTTTGCAGCGTTTTCCCCAACCGTTTCAGCAGAAATAGTTTTTTCACCTAGTATTGTTGACCCAAGAATCGTTGGTCCTGATTCAGACCATAAAGTGATCCCTGTACCGGAGGATGACGAAGGAGCAGCATCAATTTGGATTGAAGAACGTAGATTATGTTT
>DATLAF010000253.1:0-16305 GCA_035527635.1 Thermoplasmatota archaeon
TCCTTTTTCTGGTACTCCTTGTTTTTTAACTGATGCAAATCTGCATCCAGGTACAAGTGGAAGTCCAGTTATAACAAAGCCAAAAAACACATGGGTTGATAATGAAGGAAATACAGCTATTACCACAGGAACTAGATATTACCTACTTGGGATACATTCTGGGACAACTGGTATTATTTCAGGTAATATTAGGATTCCTCTGGGACTTGGAGTTGCGTGGTATATTAAGATTGTTGAGGAAATTGCAAAATTATTTTGATTTTCTTTGAAACGAATTATATTATTTTAGTTCTCTATTTATGAATTTGGGTGCAAGACTCCGAATATGGGTGCAAACATGAATATGGGTGCAAAGCCTATTTCGTAATAAAACTTAAATAATTTCCGTCGTCGATAATTATAAGAATATTATGCTGTTTAGTTTGATTAATTACTTCCTATCATTGATGCAAATATAAGGGTATTTGGCAGACGATAATTAATAGAAAATTTTATATATAAGTTATTTCATTCCCTTTAAAAGCATATCGAAAAGTATAAAATAAATACGGGGGCGAAGGTAAATGGTTCAAATGCAATCTAAGAAGAAAAAAGAAAAAAGACAGAGCATTGAAGAAATCATTCAATGCCCTGAATGTAATAGTACACATTTAAGTAAAGATTATGCACGCGCAGAACTTGTCTGCGCGGATTGCGGTCTTGTCATCGATCAAGATTTCATCGACCATGGTCCAGAGTGGAGAGCCTTTGATAGCGATCAACGGGAGAAACGAGCACGTGTCGGTGCCCCAATGACCTATACGATACACGATAAAGGGCTTAGCACGATGATAGGGTGGAAAAACAGAGATTCCTATGGAAAATCAATCCCCACCAGAAACAGGGCACAACTCTATCGACTACGAAAATGGCAACGACGTATCAGAATCAGTGATGCAACTGAACGGAACTTAGCGTTCGCCTTATCCGAACTCGACCGTATGGCCTCAGGCATGGGCTTGCCAAGAACCGTACGAGAAACCGCAGCAATGGTCTATCGAAAAGCAGTCCTGAAAAACTTGATCCGTGGGCGCAGCATCGAAGGCGTATCTGCATCCGCGTTATACGCTGCCTGCCGACAATGTAACGTACCACGAACCCTTGATGAGATCGCTGCATCCTCCCGAGTTTCACGTAAGGAAATCGGAAGAACCTACCGGTTCATCGCACGAGAATTAGGATTAAAACTGATGCCAACATCCCCACAGGATTACATCTCACGGTTCTGCAGTGAACTGAAGTTGAGCGGTGATGTACAAGTCAAAGCAATTGAGATTTTAAAAGATGCTGCCGATAAAGAACTCACCAGCGGTCGCGGACCAACCGGGGTTGCTGCCGCATCGATTTATATTTCCTCGATTTTATGTGGTGAACGACGAACCCAACGAGAGGTTGCTGATGTAGCTGGTGTTACCGAAGTGACGATTAGAAACCGATACAAAGAACTCGCTGAACGACTCGACATCGATATTATCCTGTAAAACAACCATGACCCGTTGGTACACTGAAAAAAAGAAAGAGCACTTCTACAAAGAAGCAAAACGAACCGGGTATCGTGCCCGATCTGCCTTTAAGTTACAACAAATTCAAAGTCGGTTCCATCTTATTCCAAAGAACGGTATCGTGATAGACCTTGGTGCTGCCCCTGGTGGATGGAGCCAGGTGGCAAAAGAACTCGTTGGTGAACAAGGTGTTGTAATCGGAGCGGACCTCTCATCGATCAGACCTTTAGAGAACATTCAGTTTATCCAAGGTGATATTACGAAATCTGAAACCGTCGAACAGATCAAGGATTTGATGAATGGGAAGCACGCAGATGTCGTATTGTCAGATATGTCACCTGATATCTCGGGAAATTATTCTGTTGATCAAGCACGAAGCGCATGGTTATGCGAATGTGCACTCCGCGTAGTGCAACAAATGTTACGACCAGGCGGTCATTTCATCTGTAAAATCTTTGAAGGAGAGGATACGAAATCATTTATCGAAAAAGTCAAACAACAATTTTTGGTTGTGAAAACTTTTTCTCCTGAAGCATCCCGTAAAAGTAGTTCTGAGGTCTATATCCTTGCGAAATCGTTTAAAAAACCTTATAACGCGAACCATGAATCCTTTCAAAAAACCAATAAAAGAGTATATTATGTAGAAGCTAATATCATTTAAGTTTTAAAAATGGTAGAAACAATGGCTGACCAATCCCTCTCTCTTGAAATATTTCTGAAACATACCTACGAGGATATCGAGAAGAAAATAAATGAAATTATCACTGATCAGAATATTTTAACGATTTTAAAGGATGGAAAACGGTTACGGCCAATGCTTGGTGCAATCTCGTTTAAGGTTTGTACCGGCGGGAAAGAATCAGCACAACTGTATCAGCAGTTCTTGGAAGGAACAGTTGCAATTGAACTTGCCCATGGGGCATCCTTGGTTCATGATGATATCATCGATGGCGACTTAACCAGAAGAGGTGAGCCTGCGTTCTACATTAAAACCGGTGTCGATAACGCGATTCTCATTGGCCATAAGATGCTAGTGATGGGATTTAACCTGGCATTGTCTCATGGGGAGCGGATAGCAAAACTGTATGTGAGCGCATGGGGCGGGACCCTTGATGGTCAACTCAATGAAATCAATTTCAACAGCAAAGACCTCCAGGATATGAACATCACAGCAGATTCTAAGTTCTTCAAGGTATACAGCAAGATCATTGACCTAAAGACCGCAACGTTGTTTTCTGCAGCATGTAAGGCTGCTGCCTATTGGGCCAATGCGTCCAATGAGATAGCGGATCTTCTTGCGGAATATGGTAGGGAAGTTGGATTTGCGTATCAGCTCGCCGATGATTTGGTTGATCTTGAGAAAGGCGAGATGATCGACAGTGTCGTTATCCCCCTGCTCACGCGACTTGAGCGGCGGACTTCGAAGAACGGGAACGTAAAGAATCGATCGATTCGAAAGAAGATCGAGAAGAAATCACCGGAGATTAAAAAACTGTATCTTGAGGAGATCACAAAACATGTGAACCGTGCAAAAACCCTCTGTAACTCTCCGATTCTTCCAGATACGGGGTATAAAGCGTTTTTACTTGATGCACCGTTGTATAGCATCAATCAGATGTTAAAAGAAATTTACATCACCATCTAATTTTTTTATGGTGTTATAAGAATCGCTGCATGGTCTTTTTCAAAAGGTGAAAGCTCAATTGTTTTTTTGATGGTGAATTCCTGTTTTTGCAGATAGCTGCAGACGAGTTCATAGGCCTGTTTCGGTTTAAGTGCAACATCGATGCTTCTTGCTTTGACCATGATTAGTCCCCATCCCTTTGGTTTGAGGTAGGTTCTCATGTTACGGGTGAAAATATCAGCCTGGTTTCGTTGGGAGATATCCTGATAGACGACATCGACAGACGGAACAATACTGTAGTAGCGTTCCGGATGGTTCGCATCAGAGAGAATCGGGATGATATTTGATCGTTGTTCACTGACTTTAAGGAGGTTTATCGCCGCGATCGGTGAGGTTTCAACCGCATAGATACTGCCCTTTGTGATGATATCGGAAAGATGACTGACTGTTGTGCCTGTTGCGGCGCCAAGGTACAGCACCTGTGCATCAGCTGTGATGTCAATGGAAAGTCCCTTAAGCAGTGCTGCAGCAAGTTTGCTACGGAACGGGTTCCAGGAACGATATTCTATATTATCCTGGGTGACTAATTGTTCGTTGTAGACCTTGATTCCTTTGCAGATCTCTGGGTTTTGAGTGAAGAGTTTATCGTTTTTTTTGTAAATCCCTAGATGCTTTGTTGGTTCCATGGTCTCCCTTATGAGATGTGGTTGATAAATAGTTTTGTCGAAATAATTAACTAGGGTTCGTAATATACAGGCGGGGGCCAAGAAGGTATGGTGATACGATCTCCTTTATATGATGCGCAAGTAAAACTTGGAGCGACATTTACCCAGTTTGCTGGCTATGAAATGCCAATTCAGTACAGCTCTATTCGAGAGGAACATTTCGTTGTTCGTAAAAAGGTCGGATTATTTGATGTCTCCCATATGAGCAACGTATGGATTACTGGTCCTGATGCAGCACAGTTGATTAGTCTGACGACGGTGGAGGACGCGTCTCGTATAGAGGATGGGAAAAGTCAATATACAGAGATTTTACAGAAGAACGGCACGATTATCGATGATACGATTTTCATGCATCTCGGCAATCGGTTTATGATGATCCCGAACGCTGGGATGAATCAGATCGTAACCAAGTGGCTCAATGAGCAGGCACAAAAACATCATCTGAAGGCAAAAGCTGAGGATGTTTCTCAAGACTATGTGATTCTTGCAATACAAGGCCCACAGTCAAAAGAGGCGCTGCAGAAAGTGACTGATACGAGCCTTGATTCAGTGAAATTCTTTGGTTGTCAGGATGTACAGGTTGCTGGCGTAAAATGTATCTTATCGCATACCGGCTATACCGGTGAGCTAGGCTTTGAGCTGCAGATTACCCCGACGAAGAAAGCAGCAGGTGTGTTTGACGCGATTCTTTCTGCTGGGAACGAGTTCGGGATTCAGCCCATAGGGCTTGGTGCTCGGGACACGTTACGGCTGGAAAAAGCATTTATGCTGGCGGGAAACGAATTCGAAGGTGGACGAACACCGCTGGAAGCAACACTGGGATGGACGATCTTCTGGGACCATGAGTTTATCGGCAAAGACGCGTTAGTAACACAGAAAGAACAAGGGACGTTTCAGCGGATGACGTGCCTCGAGTGTGTTGAGAAAGGGATTCCTCGTCATACCTGTACGATTCAGAAGAATGGCGATGCTGTCGGAGTGGTGACAAGCGGAACATTGTCACCGTGTTTGAATGTCGGTATCGCGATGGGATATGTTGCAGCTGATAAACGGGAGGTTGGTAGTCTGTTGGATATACTGGTAAGAGATAAACCGGTGAAGGCAAAGGTGGTTAAACCACCGTTTGTTCCAAAGGATTGGGTGCAAAAACAGCTGGAAACTGCTCCTTAAGAAACGATGGTTTGGAAATGGTTCTTTCATTCTTTAAACCTGTATTTTAATGGTTTTTGCTTCTATCTTTTATAAGTTCTTGGTGGAGAAAAGGTTTAAAACGACCAGGAAATACCACTCTCGATTGCTATGGCTGATGACATACGAGATGGGTTGAAATACACCAAGACACATGAATGGGTAAAGCTTTTAGGGGCAAAGGCAAAGATCGGCATCACCGATCATGCGCAGCATGAGCTAACCGATATCGTGTTTGTTGAGTTACCAACGGTGGGAAAAGAAATCAAGAAAGGCGAAGAGCTCTGCGTCGTTGAATCAGTAAAATCTGTTTCTGAGGTGTACGCACCAATTAGTGGAAAGATTGCTTCAGTCAATACGAAACTGGATGATTCCCCTGAGTTCATCAACAGTAGCCCGTATGATGACGGGTGGCTTGTCGAAATTGAAGTCAAGGACAAATCAGAAGTCAATACGTTACTGGATGCAGCAGCGTATAAGAAATTATAAGATGTGCCCAGAGAGGGTTTTTAATCGATAAGATCCTTCTGTTGAGAACTCCACGTCTTGTTTGATGTCTTCTTCATCCATTCCACGTATTTGTCAATAAATTCTAATCGTTCTTTGAAATTTTCTTCTTTTATTTTTTCGAGTTCTTTCAGATTAATCCGTGGGGTTCTCATTGCAAATACCTCTGAAAGAGTGTTTGTGTTTTAAGTTTTCTGTTGAATTCCTGTATGAGAGTCATATCAAGGGTTTCTTCGAAGAGTTTGTAGAGATGTCTAGCGTCCTCAATGTCTTTCTCACTTCCCAAATGGAGCTTGAACGATATCTGTAGTTCTAATGGTGCGATGTAGAAATAATGATCATTGATAATGACTTTTTTTCGTTCCCGGGCTGTCCAACGGTCAAGGTCTGTTTTTGGGAATTTAAATTCGATGTTGGGTATAAACGTGTTTTTCTTTGCAAAACGCAGGGAGATACCACTGGAGAGGTAGTCTTCATACGCTTCTTTAGCATCATTGGTATTGATGCAGTAATAGTCGTCAGAGGTAGTATTCCAAACCGTGGTGAATGTTTTAAAATCTAGTTTTTCTACGATGATATCAACATCCTCTGAGGTCCTACTTCTCCCAAAAAGAATAGCGATATATCCAGAGACAATCACGTATCGGATTTGGAGTCTGTTCAGGAGTGACGTAAACTCAATAACGAACCTATCAAGCTTATTTTGTTCTTTTTTGAATTCAATTTCTTTTCCAGATATGTTGATTTTCATCTTCTGTACCAAACCGCAAGAGCATTTAAAACATTTTGTACGAAAACCAGGAGTGCGGGGTCAACGGGAAATCCTTTTATAGTATTGTGGTATAAACAATATCCGAGATGTGGTGATGTTGGGATGAGGGATGACCCGATTGCAAACGTACTTGACGATTTAATGCGATTAGATGATATTTTAGCCTGTATGGTTGCACGACGGAATATGATTAGCGTGATGCCCGCTAGCGAAGGGTTTAAACCTGAAGTAAATCAGATATGGGATAATATTCATCGTGCTATGGATGACGTATTTGGCGTAATTGCTGCGTATTCTCAGATCGGCCTTGGGGAGATGGAGTTCCGGTTACAGGACTACGAGGTGTTGTTTTATATCTTTCCTGATACAGAGAATGCATTGGTAGCGATTGTTCCTGCTCTGGCCAATAAAGGGTTACTTGAGGTGGAGTTGGAGAATTCGCGTAGAGAAATTCTCAAAATTATGGCAAATCCGAAACAAGAGTCTGATTCGCAGAAAAAAGATGATGAAGATTACGTTACTGCATAAAAAGGATGAATAAATAAGTTACATGAAGAAGAAGTTGGATGCATAATCTCTTGGATATATAAAGGATGTTTATCCCACTTTGATGGAGTATGATGGAATTAACGGTAGAAACCGCAATAGGTATGTCTAGAAAATGGGATGCGCGAGAAGCAGGGCGAGAAGTCGCTGAAACAGCGATACAGAATTTAACTCGCCCCCCAGATTTTTTCCTTTTATTTGCAACGATACATTATGAAAAATATGGAGGTTTTCAAGAATTCCTCAACGGAGTATGGGATGTATTACCGAAAAAAACACCACTTGTTGGGGGGACCGTCACTGGTTTTATGAATAATTACGGTTGTTTTTCAAGAGGAGCAAGTGCGCTTGCTGTTTCTTATCCGTCTATGGATGTCGCAATTGGAGTTGGAAAAAATACAAAAAGAAATCCAAATCGAGCTGCAAAACAATGCGCTGACATGATTCAAAACGGTTTAAAAGAATCCGCCTATAAAAATAAATTTTTATTAAATTTCATCTCAGGGCCTGTCATGCCGAGTATTCCTGGCGTTGGTCAAAAAAAGTATATTCGATCTGGTTTTGTGAGCAATTTTGCTTTGCAGGCTCTTGGGTTGTCACAGGCACTGGTTCAGAAAGGTCTTGGGCGAGAAGATGAAATCTTTGAAGAAACTGTACAGCAATTACCAGATTATCAAATGATTCTTGGAACATCAATGGATGACTATAAGGGAATGAGAAATTATCAATTTTATAATGATAAAATCCTGACAAATGCTGTGGTGAATCTTGGAGTAGCAACAGATCTCAGCCTAAATGTATACACAACACATGGGATGAAGGAAACTGACCTTCATTTTACTATCACAAAACTCGGTGCGGGAAACCATGCGATTTGTAAAATTAACGACAAACCTGCAGTTCCAGAGTTGTTACGATTATTAGAATGGCCTGAGGGATTTCTCACCGAAGAAACAATGATCCATACGATTCTTTATTATCCAATATCGTTAAAACGGCATGGACGGGAGGTCCCGGTTGTTATGCCAATGATAATGAAGAATTACATAATTATCCCATGTGTCATTGATGACGGGGAAGTATCCATACTTACTGTCAGTGGAAAGGGTTTAATCAATGCAGTAAAAGAAAACTTACATTATTTCGATGGAATGCAACCAGAGTTTGGATTATTTTCAGCTTGCATGACGATTCTCCAAACACTCGGTCATAAGACGAATATTATTCAAGAAGAACTACATCATTATTTCAAAGATAAATCATTTTTATTGTTTTATGGCGCTGGTGAAGGAACGTATTCCCCATCAAAAAATATCACGTATGCTAATATGTCTTTTAATACAGCTATTTTTGGGAATTCGAAAAAATAATAGTTGAGTTAGAAACATAAGGAATTTTGATTTATTGAAATTTATTAATAGTTTTCCCAAAGTTTGTTAATTCATTTAATGTAAAACCATATTTTTTTGCCCACATCTCTGTTCTTTGTAAATGTGCTAGATCAATTGATCCCACATGGTTTTTTGGTTCATTTTCCAAAGCTTGCATGATGACTTCAACAATACACGCAAAATTTTTCCCAACCGGCATCGTAGGGATCGGTATTTTCACTGGGAAATCAACTAATCCTCCGTCGATACGGGAAATATCAGGTCGTTTTTCACAAATATCATCGGAAAGATTCGGAGGCTGAGAAACGTCAACGACGATAGCATCCTTTTTTAAATGATTTGAACTCAATAATGCCGTAGGATGACTTGTCGCTGTCACAATAATATCTGCTTCCTTTGTTTTTAAATTAATGGTGGTTTCAAAATTACCTTGTAAATTTTCTTCAAGTTTTTTCAATTTTTCAAGTCTTCGCCCGATTAGAATCGAATGATAAAATTGTGGAACGAGGAGTTTTGAGATTGCCTCGCCAATAATACCATATGCACCAACGATTGCGATGACTTGATCCGAAGATCTTCTATGAAGCAACTTCAATGCTTTTAACACTGCTTGGCATGTCACCGCTGCAGTGTAGCTATCACCATGGTTAATAAAGCCTGAATACTCTTTTTGTTCGGTAAGCCAAATCCCTCCGTTTGTTACTGACGTGGTCAATGCACCAAGTTGAATGAGTTCTACGTCAAATTCATTTTGAATACGCAATGCTGCATCAAGTATTTTCTTTCTCACAGTTACTTTAGGAAGATCCATCATTTGTTGTGCCGTCAATGTTAAACCAGCGATATACCCACTCGTTCCATTGATAGTTACTTCTGGAGAAACAATCAATTTCTCAGAAACCCAGGATTTTGGAAATTGTTCAATATCGCTTTTAACAAGAAGATGGCCAATAGTTGCAAATTTCATAGGTGAATTTTTTCTCCATATCTTTACTATTATAATCTAATAAACATCAATTAATCTTTCCACTGAGCTTTTATAAAGAAAATATGCCATTATTACGTCTTCTTATAGCTTGTTTAATAGTCATGTTCAAATCCAAATAATCTAACACCAGAATATACTTTCGCTTCCAGGGGATAGTTCGGTTTGTATGAAAGTTTTATATGACTGATGTATCTCACGAGCGCACGAGAAAAATTATCAGTATCAGATATCTTAACAGCGGTCATATGGGAGTTAAGATCAAAATCATAGGTCCCGTCTTCTTGTTCAACACCTGGAAAATGAACCACTGCAGATTTTTTCTCTGAGAGGCATAACCCTTTTTCTGTAAGGAACGTAAGAAAATCAGCCCATCTCCTTTCTTTGTTATAAAGGTCTGGATAAAACGAACATTCTATTCCTATCTTATTATCAATTTTTTCTCCAACACTGATATGCAGAACAATGCGTGTGACATATTTCGCTAGCTCATCTATTAAGGATGATAAACCATTTGTTTCATCTGTCCAGCCAATTGAATTAAGATATGGTATGATTTGATTTGGGTGCATTCTTTTCATAACCAAACGTATATGAGTGGTTGGACGTGATAACATAATACCGACTTGGAAGATCGAAGAAGCTAATGGTAATTTCTGAATGCAGTTCATAATCTTTTGTTCGGTTATTTTAGGTAAACGTCGTCCTTTTAAAAGGGGAAGTGCGGTGTGAATTAGCCATGTGTGCTGAGAAATATCGTGTGAAGAGCACATTTGGATAGGTACAGGATGAATGAAAATATTTGGGGTTGGAACATCGGATACTAAATCCTCTGAATCGAATTCAAACCATAATCCAAGGACCTTATGAAAAAGAATTGAATTCGGATCTGCCCAAGCTAAGGTGAACTTTGTAATTCGTTGCCATTCAGGCTTTTGACAAAATGTATCTGGGAAATTCCCATTTTCAATAAGATGTAATAAAGCCTCACGTTCACCCCTTTTTGATGAAACCGCGAAGAGGAAATCAGATTGATTATCTGATGTGTTAAGACTAGATTCAAACCCAAAGAAGCTAGTTATATTTCCAGTAAAATAATCTATAAGATTTTTTATCTCAGCATAATTTTGAGGGGATATTAATACCTCCGATAAATGAGGTTCGACGAGACATAAAAAATCAGTCGCATGTAAACCGTTCGATAATAATTCCTTTTGTTTTATATCTCTTTCTAACAAGGATTTATGTTTATATTGTTCATTGAGAGCCAATATGTTTTCTAATCCTATCTCTCTAGCCGCACTGGCGTTTTCGAATGATATAGCGTGGTTAAGGTGTCTATTCAAGAGTTCGAGCGCTCCTTAATTTGATGTTACCTGTCCTATAAAGTCATTTTTCGCAGCTAAGTATGCAGCTAGGGCTGTAGGAATCATACGATATTTTTTCCATGCGTAACGAGTTCCTTGTTATACTCAATCAATTCCTTGTGATGATTCCTCTGTTGACCTGCAGGTGACCTAAAAAGCCGTACACCAGAATAGACCTTTGCTTCAATAGGATGATCGGGCATATAGACTAGCTTAATATGACTGATATATCTGACGAGCGCACTGGAAAAATCATTATCCAGAAGTCTAGTATTAGTCACATAGGATTTAAGATTGAAATCATCAGTCATATCTTCTCGTTCGGCACCAGGGAGATGAAGTAACGCATTTTTCTTTTCGGGACGACACAATCCATTTTTAACTAGGTAATTTAAAAAAACTGACCACTTTGTCTCGAAATTATAGAGATGTGGATAAAAAGAGCACTCAAGTCCAATTTTAGGATCTACCCCCTTTTCTCCGATATTAATATGAAGAACAATACTCGTGACGTAGTGTTCTAGTTCTTTAATGAGTGACGATAATCTGTCATCGTTTTCTGACCAACCAAGTGTTTTTAGGTATGGAATAATTTGTGCTGGTTTTATTTTATTAAGAACTAAACGAACCCCTGCTGTTGCACGAGAAAGCATGACTCCGACTTGGAAAACGGTTACTGCTTCAGGCAATCGTTGAATAGCCTCCATCGTATTTCTTTCTACGTTCTGTGATAAAGGTTGACCGATTAGCAAAGGTAATGCAAAGTGCGTAAGCCATGTGCACTCTTGGGTACTCTCAGAATTATTTATAGACAAAGGAACCGTATGTAAGAAAACACATGGAATTGGTACCTGGGAGCGGTCGCCAACAATATCAAATTCAAACCAGAGTCCTCGGATATTATTATATAAAATTGAGTGAGGGTCTGTCCATGTAGTAACAAACTTTTCAATGTTCTGCCATTCTTTCTTAGAACGAAACGATTGAGGTAATTTCCCGTGAGTAAATAGACCGGCGAGTTTCTCACGCTCTTCTCTCAGAGAAGAGACAGCAAAAAGGTAATCAGATTGACCATCACAGTTGTTCAAACGTGTTTCAAATCCAAAAAAACTGGTGATACGTTCATTGAAATATGATGCAAGTTTCTTTATTTCTGTGTAGTTTTGAGGCGATACCAATTCTTCAGAGATGTAGGATTCAACCGAAGATAGATATTGAGCAGCATTCAAATCTTTCAGAGAAGGTTTTCGAAGTTGTACAGCTTCCCAGATGAATTTGTTCCGATCTTGGAATTCTTTTAGTTCTCCAAATGGAAATGATTCGAAGTCGGTTTCAAAGCCGTATTCCCCTGGTTTGTTCATTCTTTTCTTGCCCCGATAGAAGGAACTCCCCTGGACGACATAAAGCCCTCCTTCAAGAAAATCCTTCAAAATTCCAAAAATAGCATATTTTTTTTACGTTTGTCGGAAATAGGAGAATTTGAAAGGATAAAATAAATGATTGGTTTTTTATTGTTTTCTGAACAGAAGTAGAATTCTGTCAGGCCATAAGCCTCTTTCACCTCTAGAAAATGGAAAAATCTACCACATTTCAGAACAGAATAAGTTAGCTAGAACACATCTCAAAACGGGGAGGATATCTCCCTATTTTTTTTAATTCCAATGGGAAACTTATCATATATTACTAGGTTTCTCTTAAAATTTATATCATACAGAACGTTTACATCTAAACTAGATGGCAATAAGCGATATAGCTCAAATTCAAATCTTAAAGGAAGACATTGTATCTCTAATAGAAACCTTTAAAAAAATTGGCAAAGATAAACGGACTTCTCCAGTAAAAAGGGCTCCATCTTTTTATCCAAGATTTTGTGATATATTAGTTAGGTCGGCTAAGATATGCCCTAATAATATAACATTTTTCGATGTTACTTTGAAATCAAGTATGAATTTTAATTCCGCTATCTATAGCCTGAATTATTCGTTACAATTAATTGAACGGGAAAAGAAATTTAAATTAAATATTAATGAAAAAAAACTATTTCTCGGAGCAGAAGATAAATTAAAGATGGCGGGAAAATCCTATGAAAATGAAGATTACCCATCAACATTTAATAATCTCAATACTGTGCTAGAATTGGTTTTGAAAGATACACGAGATATACCGTTGACAATTACAAAAATCAATACATCAGATGTAATTAACATCCTTGTAAAACATAAATTAGGACCAGTACAACATCTAAAAGAAGTACAAAAGCATGTTTTAGCCGTTGATAATAAGATTAAGCATCAGGCTTACAATCCCTCTAAAATAGATTCTATAAATGCAATTAAATCAATGGAAGATTTATTACCTCAATTAAAAAAGGAACCGATAAACCTTACTGAAGAAATAAAGAATAAAATTTTTAATCAAATTTAACTGTAATTATTTTTTATGATCTAAAATATGAATTAGCAACTAAGCATTCTGAGGAAGAGAGGTTCAAAGTAAGGTCACCATTATGCCAGGGGTATCTATCTTTAACCATCAAACCAGAAGGACTATTCCGTCCTATATGCGCGTGAAATCAATAAAACGTTTTTTGTTTTTGTTCTAAAAAATTAAAGAAAGCAAAAGAAAAAAATTACGGTGAAATATTAACGAGGCATTCTACGCTTTTCTCTGATGTGTTGTACACATAGCACCGTAATGGTAAGCATAAATAATGGTCATCCTCGGCAAACAATAATCTGTTCTGTTCAAAGCTTTGTAGTATCGCGGTTAATTCATATTCCGGTACGTCAATAAATCTCTTTTGAAGCTCCCGGGCGGAAATGATGTCGACACAGCTGAGGAACACGGCTCTTTCCAGCTCATTTAACACAAAAATCCGAATGTTTTGTCGATCTCGCTTGTCATAGATTTTAAGGAAACTTCCTCCGTCAACAAAATAAAACACTAACTGATCGATCGTGGTTTGCTGGGTAATTTCCTCAAGTTTGATTGTTTCTTGTTCTTTCTTCCATTCGTCCACAAGTGCCTCCCATGGTTGGTCTTGTGTGGGGTTCCTCTGTTTGAAAGTATATACAAAGGCAAATCCTTTCTCCAAATACTCTGAGGGATACATGATCAGATCGATTGGTGCATGTTCCAGCTGTTCGATGTTGAATTGTTCTGGGTTGCGCTGAATGTAGCTTCCATACATGACTCGAAGTTCGCAGAGTTGAGGGGCATCGAGATATCCTTTTAGCATCTGAACGATCTTTTTTGTCTCTTCGAAATCCTTTGTTTCTTCGTTTGGGTATCTTACCACGAGATTATAGTTATTTTTTATCCGGTTTTCTTTGCAAAACTTTAGAGCAGCGATATTATCGATCACCCGTACGCCCTTGTTCATCTTCTGAAGGTAATTTTGGCTGAATGACTCAATTCCGGTTTGAATCATGGTAAACCCTGCTTCTTTCATCAGCATGTAATCGTCACTGGTCATCTGTCCTGCGCGTGCCTCGACAAAGAATGAGAAATCTCTCCTGAAGTTTTTTAGTTTCTCGAACAGAATTTGATACCCGGTTTTTGGAAGCGTGTTTCCAATGAGTTGAAAATTCATCATATGGTACTGTTCAGAGAGCCAGCGGATTTCTTGAAGGATGCGACTGATGCTTTTTTCGCGATAGCATTGATGCTGTATGTTAAGGTTACAAAACGTACACTGATTCCACCAGCATCCCCGGGAGATCTCCACGGGGAGCCGCCCGTAATACTGGAAGTACTGCTGAATATCTACCGATGTTGCTGCAAGCTCCTGGTAAAACTGGTCATAGGATGGAATTGGTGCGTTATTGAGGTCAACAACCGTCTCTGATGTATTCCAGAGTACCTTGTCTTTGTTTCTGTACATTAGCCGAGGAATTGATGGATAGTTCTCATACTCGGAGGCAAGGCGGAACAAAGCATCTTCTCCATCCCCTGAGACGATGAAATCGACGTAGTCAAATGCTTGTAGTACGTTGGTTCCGAGTGTGTCAACGGTTCTGCTGCCGCCAAAAACAATTTTTTTCTCTGGAGTCAGTTCTTTTATTTTTTTTGCAACAGCTAGTGACGGAAGGAGTTGTCCATAGTTTAGTGTGAAGCCTATGAGGTCAAAGGATCGCCAGTCAACATGGTCAAGAATCCATTGATACAAGAGATCGGTCCGGTGGACATACTCGTCAAATGAAAACGGTGGTGCCTGTGAATTGTGTAATACATGTTGGTTGAAGTATTCCCGGAACCTGTCCTCGTTGTTGTTCCAATGCTTAGGAAACACATATTTAGAAAATACCATCTGTGCGGTGTAGGAGTCATTCGGAGGATAGATCAAGGCATGATAGTTCTGCAGCTCGTAGATCTCTGCTGCTTTGAGGTACAGATGGCGTGTCTCTATTGTTATTCCTTTTTCGCGACAATACGCTTCTAACACCGGAAGCTGGATCGATGGTATCGTAACCCCAGCAAACGGCATAGCTACTAGTAAGACACTTTTTTTCTCGTCGTGCATTCCCTAATCCAAGAGTATCAATCAAATAAGTACTTTTATAGTTAACCCAAAGGGCTAGTCTTTTCCTCTGTTTAAACGAGGACATCCCTTGATTTTTTTTGTTTAAATACCAATCATGACAATAAGAACTGTAAGTTTAAATATATCCTACAATATAGATAATATAAAAATAGGGTGGTTAAATAATGAAAACGAATAGGGTGATTCTTGTTTGTTGTACACTTTTTTTCCTAGGAAACGCTCTTTTTCCTTTCGTACAAGGAGCCGCTCTTGGTTCAGCAGCAGAGTTATCTTTAGATGTGCAAGGCAGACAGAATGTAGCAGAAACCTTGGTTCTCCCTTCTTCATTTAGCTGGCGTGATATCAACGGGGTGGATTTTACCACACCGATACGCAATCAGACCCCCTATCCAAGTTGTGAAAGCTTTGCGTTGGTCGCTGCAATTGAAACCATGATCCAGTACAAAGTCGGTTTTCCCTTTAATTGTGATCTCTCAGAGGCACATCTTTTCTTCTTCAGTGGAGGAAATATCATTTGGGGTTCGTATCCAGAAAACGACACCAAAATCCTCAAAGAGTATGGTGTCCCTGATGAGGCCTGCTGGCCGTATCCTAAGGATAAATATCAATATCCGTTGAACACCACTTCACCTGATTGGGAAAACAGGACCGTACAGATCACTGACTGGAGCTATCTACCTGCGGATCCTGTCGCGATTAAAACCGCGTTGTTGACCAACGGGCCTGTCCCCAGTTACTTTCTTGTCTACGATGATTTCCTCTACTATACGAAAGGGATCTATCAGCATCGATGGGGGCATACCAGAGGTGCTCACTATATGGCGATCGTCGGGTACAATGATGATCCCGGGTACTGGATTGTAAAAAACAGCTGGGGCAAAAACTATCAGGATCAGGGATGGGTGAATATAAAATACGGAGAATGCGGAATTGGCACGATAAATTTCTATTTGACCGGCGTGTATGGGAAATTCCCCATCGTGTATGTTGATGATGATAATACAAATGGTCCATGGAATGGAACCAAGGAGTACCCTTATAGTACTATTCAGCAAGCCATGGGTTCTGTGTTTGATGGGTACACGATTTATGTCATGAATGGAACCTATAAGGAAC
>DATLAF010000254.1:0-21422 GCA_035527635.1 Thermoplasmatota archaeon
TATAAAAAAGATATTTTCAAAGAGAAAATTGAATAAAAAGTTTACACCCTTTGAAATTGAGGCGATTACCAAACACGGTGAAAAACGAGTAGGTGTCGTTTTTACCTCTCCCTTACGAGATGAACCGGGGGATATCATAACGTATCTTATCGTGATTTCTGATATTACTGAACGAAAACATTTGGAAGAAGAGATGCGAATAAAAGATAGTGCAATTACCTCTTCTATCAATGCGATAACCTTCATTGATCTTGAAGGAAATCTAACCTATGTGAATGATTCTTTTCTTCGCATCTGGGGTTATGTACACAATAAAGACGTCATTGGAAAACCCATTATACAATTCTGGAATACGAAAGAACAATTTATTGAAGTTATGGATGCATTGGTACGAAAAGGTGAGTGGATAGGAGAGCTTACCGGTATCCGTAAAGACCACTCTACCTTTCAGGTGCAACTTTCTGCAAATATGATACGAGATGAATCAACCAAACCAATATGTATTATGGGTGCCTATGTTGATATCACTCGGTATAAAATAGCAGTCAAGGCGCTTAGTGAAAGTGAAAAAAGATTCCAGGCGGTTTTAGAAAATTCCCTTGATATGATTTATCAATTGGATGTAAAGAAAGAAACATGTGACTATGTGAGTCCTTCTTCAATAAAAATTATTGGGTACTCTCCAGAAGAGATGGTGTCCTTTAACTTTAAGAAAATAGACGAGTTAATACATCCTGAGGATAGTGTTCAATGGAATCAACATCTAAAAATGATAACTGATTATCAACAAAAACAAAATACTGTTCAATCAATCGAGTATCGTTTTAAACATAAAACACGAGGTTATCGGTGGGTACGTGATACGTGTACGACTCTCTTTGATGAAAAGAATCAACCAATTTCTGTTGTTGGCACTATTGAGGATATCACGGATCGTAAGAAAGTTTGGGAAGAACTTGTAAAATCAGAAGAGAAATATCGTATCCTTGCAGAAACGTCTGCTGATGGTGTGTTTACGACCGATTCTCTTGGGCGTCTTACTTATATTAATCCTTCATTCGAAAAACTATGCGGGCGGCGTAAAAGTCAGATTCTTGCAACACCGTTCCGGAATTATCTTCTTGAGGATTCAGTTTATTTCTTCCAGCAGATTTTTATTGATGTTCGACAGAAGAATGATAAAATTGAGAATGTTGAATTAGAGCTTGTTTCTGGTGATGGTGGTATAACCCCGATTGAAGCTAATATCGCACCGTTAACGAAGCAGACTGAGTTCGGTGGTGTCGTATGTACTGTTCGTGATATCACACAACGAAGAGAAATCGAAGATGAATTAAAGAAAAATGAACGTTTGAAGACCGAGTTTATGAATATTGCCGCTCATGAACTTCGATCGCCTGTTACCCCCATCAAAGGATACCTGGATCTGATTATCCATGATAATGAGAGTAATGAGAAGATAAAAAATTGGGCAAAAATTAGTCTACGAAACGCTGAGCGATTGTTAAGGCTTGTCAATGACATTTTAGATGTTTCACGCCTTGATAGTGATACGATGCGATTTGATATGGAGAAAATAGACCCAATTGAATTCCTTAATGAAATCGTTGAAGACATGAGACCAGCAATTATTAATAAAAAGCTAGAATTCCGTGTGAATATCTCAACGCCACTTCCTCATATTATTGGTGATAAAAATCGTTTATCCCAGGTGTTGAAAAATCTTATTGGTAATTCCTTAAAATTTACGGATTGTGGTTATATCGCTTTAGACGTAGAAAAAAAAGATAGTCATATTCTCATTACTGTTGAGGACACAGGAATTGGGGTTTCAAAAGATGAGTTAAAGAAAATTTTTACAAAATTCTATCAAGCGTATACTGGTGAAGATCGTAATAATGAAGGTACTGGATTAGGATTATTTATTTCTAAAGAAATTGTAAAAAAACATAATGGAAACATTTGGGCTGAAAGTGAGATTGGGAAAGGAAGTCAATTCATAATCCAGCTTCCTTATGTCTATAAGATGAAAGTTGATTTCAAAACGTGATGAAGTATGGCTGATGTTAACAATTCAGAAGTATTAAGTAGTATCTTGCGTACGCTTTATTTTGTCGCAAGCAGGCGTACCTCACAAACCTTTGCTGCGACGGTCGTAGGAGCTATTGTTAAAACTTTAGAGCAAAATTACGATTTTTTACGGTATGTAAATATTGAAAATCCTGAGTTTACAAACTCTGAAATTATTATCAATGTCTCAACAGAGATAAATTCTGTTGAACCCTCTAAAATTGGGACAGCAATTGAGGCGATAATCAGAGTCGTTTACATGGATTTAGTGGGAAAAACAGGCTTGTTCTTCATGAAAGAATTAAAGGAACATGCTGGAGAAAAGATTATTTCAGAGTTAAGGAGCTTTGGTGTTGACCTGGCACTTCTGCAGACCGAACAACGATATATGCATAGACAGCACCGAAAGAAAAAACAACAAGCACAAATAAGAAAGAACAGTGATGGGGTAAAACATAGTGATGATGTAAGTCTTCTTGGATATAGCTGGAAAAACGTTGGATCTTGGGACTATAATCCTTTACAAAAAACCTGTGTTCTCTACAGCAAAGAGGGACGGGAACTTGATCGCTTAAATCTTGATACGATTATCGAAAGTTATGTTACAAATCTAACTGATGAATATGAAGACCCATCGAGTGGATATGAAGAGGAAGTTATGCTTTCGGATAAGGAAATCGAGCTCCTCAAGATGTTACATTCACGGGATATGGATGCGGAGACCGCATCAGTGGTCCTGCATGTTTCGAAAATCGAATTTGAGCATATCGTCCGTAAATTAGTTCAAAGCGAATTACTCCATTATGTGTCGTTTAATGAAATTGAATTAACTGAAGAAGGTATTCGATTTCTTTCTGAAAATGAAAATTGGAAAAGTGAAAATCCGCTTGTTTAAATTTGTTTACCTTTGAAAAGATTGAAAATATAAAATTCCATTTCTCCACTCGAGGTGCTGTTACCATCCTGGTCGTAAATTTTTGTTTCAAGAGTGTGTTTCAGAAATGCTTTTTCATTCCATTGCCAGAGAACTGGAAATGAGGTAACCTCATCTTTTAATTGGCCATCGACGTAAAACTCTGCTTTGCTGAGATGTTCATGGGGGATTTGAACGCTGACTGGACCAACGATGACCGATTTAAAGAATGGGATGATCTTTCTGTTTTTGATATACACAAACCCATCGATGGAAACGTTCTTTATTTTGAAGAAAATGAGTATCCCACCAATTGCACCTATCCAGATACCTAATACTATCCAGAGCCAGTTTTTCTCTAAATAACTTTGTTGAGGTGGGATTTCATAGGCAAAGTAAAAATACACAACTGACGCTGAACGGTATCCCTTTCCTTGTAACGCTTGTGCGTCAATTTCGAACAGGTGGGTTCCATTTTCTAAATAACCTGGGGGTGTATACATGAAACTTCTATTATCTACGCGTATCAGCTGAGATTCTATATTGGTAGAGTTAAATGTCGCAGATATTATAGTCACCGGTACATTATAGGTGATTTTTATTGTTGGGTAATCACCGTTAATGATTCCTCCATCTGCAGGTGAAAATAGTACGGTGAGTGCTGGGTAAATATTAGTAAATATATATTGATAGGACGTCTCTGGGTCATCAAAGACATAAATCTTCTGATTTTCTCTCCAGATTTTGTCATCAGAAATTGTTCTATCCATCGTGGTAATGGTGACGGGTGAATCAGGGTATTGATCATTGATTTCGATATAGATCCACTGGTCTTTGTCAACATTCACATATAATTTCGCTTGTCCATTTGCATCATCGACTACCTTGTTTTGTACAACCCCGATGGTATGGGTAACCGGAAAAATGAGATCGGTTGTTGTGTTCCAAAAGAACTCTGGAATTGAATCTGTTCCGATTGAGAGTAAGAATAGGATATTGTTGTTAAAATTCACCGGTTGATTGTGGACTGCGATGAGTACCTGATTTTGGTCCACAAATGTATCAGCAATCCCATTCCCATCAGTGTCATAGCAGAAGAATTGTTCGGTGAGCGTCAATTTGTATCTGGTGTTGATGAGGTTAAGCTGCTCGGATGGTATCATATGTCGAGCCAGTGAAATGATAGTAACACTTGTTCGGTTTGTTCCGTTATTTCCCTGGTCATCAGTCACGGATAAAGTCACGCTATAGGTACCGCTTGAATGATAGGTATGCAGAATCGTACTGCCGTTTCCTGTTGTGCCATCGCCGAAATCCCATGAGTAATTAGTAATTGTGCCGTCGAGATCAAAACTTCTTGTTCCATTGAACTTGATTTCCTCAAGTACGTACCCAGTATACGGTCCGCCACAATGTGCTACTGGGTTCTTCGTATCAATGCTATTGCCTGCGATATCGGTCGCGTTGATTATACAAAAAACTCGCTCAGGTTTTTCAGTTAAAACAATCACTTTTTTATAATAATCATTACCTATTGAATCCATATTGACCTTCATCTTAGCGCTATTATCATACCAATACTCGATAGTGACCGTTGATAGGATGGAATCATCGGTTATGGTAGCACCAAATGTATAGCTATTGGGTAACTCTTCAAAGGAGGGTCCATAGCGGTTGATATGTATCACTGGTCGTTCTGTATCAATGATTTTTATTTTTTTATTTTCTGTAATCACGTGATTGCCCCATTTATCGGTTGCATAAAAATGATAGGTGAGATTTCCGATGCTATGGGCTAGCACTGCTGTTCCGACAAAATAATTTCCATGAGCGTGTGCCATTGTTGAATTATTCCCTTTATTTCCATGACTCCACACAACATAGACATGGAGGTCAGATGCTTCTGCATCTTTGGATGTGACTGTAGCGTTGAACGTGAATATTTTAGAAGGTTTACCTGTTGAAGGTGAATTGTCTTTTATGGTAGGTGGATCGCCAGGTCGAATAGAAAATGTTTGATTCACGGAGTAGTTCCAATTCCGTGGGTCCTTCGCAAGGATATAAAATGTGTAATTACCGGTCGGTGAAAATCTTTTATTATAATAGTAGGTGTTTCCTGTTTTATTTTGGGTGATACTAAAATTATATCGCTGTCCGTTTGATCCAGTTATGTTTATGTATACATCTTTAATTTTTGTGTTATCCGTAATTGTGACAGAAAGATTTGTGTATTTTCCTAGTGTCTGTGAAAGTGGTGATATTTCCAGTGTTCCTATATGCGGTTTTATCGTATCAAGCATTGGTCCCTTGTCGGTATTCAATGCATAGATTGTGTAGGGTGTATCTGCTAGTCCATCCAAGTTACTATCTGTAGCACCTTCACTGGCTTCATCGTAATCATCCCAATAATTACCACACAGTGTTGTTCCTTCAATAATGTTAATCCCGTTTGTTTTTGTAATATTCCATTTGTTGTGATTTATACTTTTATCCATCGCATTATGTGTGTTATCATGGAAGTAATTATTAAAAATCACATTATTTATGGTAAAAAAATCGAGGTAAACACCGTATTGATTGTTGTAAGAGATTTCGTTATTGTGGATATAATCATTGGTGGAGTTATACATTCTGAGTCCTGTGATGGTGTTGTAACTAATGGTGTTTTTGTACACCGTATTATTATCGTCAGCAGAGAGATATATTCCATCTTTTTTGTTATAAGAAATAGTGTTGCTACTGATGTTATTGGTAGAGCCTATTATCATTATTCCATAATTGATATTACCAAAAATCGTGTTGTCGTTGATATTGAAGTTCATACTACAATTTTCCAAGACTACTCCTGAGTTGTTATTAGAGAAGATTTGATTATGTGACACAGTTTGATAGTTGCTGTAATCATTGAGATAGATACCATGAATACCATTGTGAGAGGCGTTATTATATCTGATAACATTGTTTTGACATGTGCTATTTAAGAAAATCCCGCTTCCATTGTTGTTTTGAATCTCATTGTTGTAAATCTTATTTCCATCTGATGAGTGGAGATAGATACCATTTTTATTTCTGGTAATCGTATTGAAACTTATGTTCACGTTATTATTTGATTGATTTAGTCTTATTCCGTCGCCAGAATTATTTCGTATGATGTTATCATAGAGGAGATGGTTATTTGAATTATTCAGGTGAATTCCATGATATCCACTTGAGATAATGTTATCGGTTATAATCGAATTCTCAGCATTTATTTGGATGATACTTGTATTTTCTGCTTTGCTACCGTTTGTTATCGTGAAATGGCTGATATTTACATTGTTTGCATTTACTCTTATCACTGTGTTTGAACCTTTACCGTTTATTATTGTAATGCTGCGGTCTTCACCAAATAAGTCGATTCGATGGTTAATTGTTAGGTTTTCATAATATGTTCCGTTATACACAAAAATTCTATAGCCATCTGTTGCGTTGTTAAGTGCATCTTGGATGTGAAGGTATGTTTCCCCCGGTCCAACATAAAGAGTTGGAGGTGTGTCTGCTTTACAATTAGTAAAAGGGTCACTAAAGCATACGCTGTTTGCGAATATGAACATGACAATTATCACTATTAGTAACTTCCTGAGTTTCATCCCATCCTGATGCATATGTAATTGAATATGCATATCTGCTTTTATCATAAAAATATTCCTATATACGATAACTTGACATTAGGAGAATATTATCGTTCCCAGCTCATCCGTAGATCAAGAACGGTCGTCCAAAACATACGGAGATTGTCAGTGAGTAGATTATTTGTGTCGAGAACTGTTAACTTTTTCAAAATCGCAAAGTCTATATTTTTCCCAAGACTTAATTGTCTGGTTTGATCCTCTATTAGATGTCTGATGTCGGTGTACTCACGTTCTATTTCAACGTATAATCGTTTATCTTTTTCATAGGGTTTTTTTATGGTTCTGGGGTTGTCAAGCCATTTTTTTATAAATTCCTCTGTATTTTTTTTCAGTGCAACTGGCGGTCCTGTATGCAGAACCATTTTCGGTAATATTTTTGTCTTTGGATGCAGAATAATGTATACGTTTTTCGGTTCTATAGTAAAAGTAGCAGTTATAATCGTAAATTCATGTTGCTCGCATAGATCTCGTATCGCTCTCATCGCTTTTCGTATCTGTGGGTAAAGGTTTTCTGGGATAATTTCTGGTTTTGGAAATTTCACGCCTATGTAGTTTTTTGTTTCGATTTCTTTTTTGATTTCCTCTAATGACCAGGGGTTGGCCTCGTTGGGAAAGAAGAAAGTGAGCCGTGGTTTCTTTTGATATTCTTCGCATGCTTTTATCAATAAGTTAAATTTTTCTTGTGAGAGTGCAGAGGCGACATTTCTTTCAGGGTCTACAGGATCAATAAAGGTTAATGGGTTTTTAAATTCAGGGTATGTTCCATTTTCAAGAGTGAGCTTCTCACCATAGTGCCATTGTTGTACATGGTTTATCAGCTGTTGAAATGTCCCGTATTTTATTATCATTATTTCACATAAGTATCCGGAGAAACCTTCGATTTCTGCTTCTGCTCCATAACAGCCGATACCTTTGAGGAATTGTTTGAAAAGTCGAACTTCTTTTTTCTGTGATTCTTGGAGGTGTTCTTTTATGTATCTTGTATGTAGTGGTGTACGGTCAACTGCAGTCAGTTTCTGTGACGCGTTTTCTATTTTATAGCAAGGGACAAGTTCGGTTTTAAAACCCTTGAACATTCCCCGGACATAGGGGTGCTCAGCAAAGCATTCTTCTTGTTTATCGAGGATTGCACGTCCGATGGTAAGTCCTTTTTCTTCTAATGTTTCTCGTGGAACCGTGGCAGGGAAGAGAAGAAAAAGGTCAATGTCCACTGAGGTTCGTATGTAGGTGTCTTTTGCAATAGAGCCAACAAGTTGGATAGTGATTGGTATGTCGGTTTTTTTAATTTCTTTGTCCACGTGTTCTATGAGTGATTTTATAATGAGTTCTATTTCTTTTTTATCCTTTTTATTTGGTGTAATTTTTTTAAGGACTGTAACCTCAACTGGAACTGAATCACGGATCATTCATGTCTCCTTTATGAATCGTTTGATAAGGTAGAATACCGCATTTGTAAGCAGTATTCCACCGATGACATCAGTTATCCAGTGAATGGCTAAATAGATAACTGAACCGATTATGCTTAGAGCGCAGAAGTAGGTAAGGTAGATGAATCTTTTGTTGTTGGTCAGAGAAACGGTTTTTGCAATAAGTAATGAAACAGCAACATGAAGTGAGGGAAAGCAATTGTTGTTTGTTGTTGTGGAATAGAAGAACTGTTCAACGCCAGGGATAACCGTGTTTAATGCTGAGGACGATCCATAATACGTATAGACATTCGTGATGGGGAAAAACAGGTAAAACGGTAAAGTTATCGCATAGATACCTATGAGTGCATAGGTGAATGTTTTCATTGCATTTCTTTCATCGGCAATGATGAAGTAAAGGAGGGAAAACCAGAGAGTAAAAGGATATAAGACAATATAGATAAAGACAAAAAAATAAAGGAGTAATGGTGTCCAGTGTTGGGAAAACCAATAAACAGCTCCGTCTTCGATGAATTGAATAGTTGGTGTGAGATCATAGCCTAAGAGTTTTGTGATAGTAGAATCGATACTGTTTACTTCAAATAGGTGAACAGCGACAACAATGAGGATAAGGAGAAGATAGACGGAGTGATATCGGAGACTATGTTTGTGATCAACCCATGATTTTTTCCAGGTATTTTTTGGTATAAGAAACAACATCCCTAGTGAAAACAGTAGGATGTTAAAGAGGGTTAAAATCACAAACCATAAGTCGATGTTTTCACCACCATCTTATAATGGAGTTTCTCGTAGATTTGTATAGATTGGGCCTTTTGGGGTAAGGTCGCTTTTCTTAAGTAGTAGTGATTGAACCTTTTGAACAGTGAATTCTGTCTCCGTGTAGATTCCTATTATTTTGAGGAGTTGGTCTTTATTTCTTGCTGTTTTCACCCGTCCAATGGTGAGATGTGGGGAAAACCCTCTCGTTTCTTTTTTAAATCCAAGTGGTGCAAGGGTGGTATCGATTGCTTGTGTAATGGTCTGAATGTTGCCCTCATCTCTAATTCCAATCCAAATTACTTTTATGTAGTTTTGATTAGGGAAGACACCGGTTCCTTTCAGGGTGATAGGAAATGGTTTGATTTTTGATACGGATTCTTTCATACTCTGTTCGATGGCATCTATATGATTTTCATCGGTATCTCCAAGGAATTTTACGGTGATATGAATATTTTCTGGTTCAACAAGTTTTACGTCAGCACCTGTTTTTGCTATTTCTTTTTCAAATGCTATCATCTGGGGTGTGGCGGTAATATCGATTGCGATAAATCCTCGAAAGGTAGACATAACATCCTCCGATTGGTATCAATTAATCATTTATCTCTTTAATATAGTATTTCACCGTGGGAATAGTCCATTTTAGTCTTCCAGCTTAATATCGTATATGCTCTGTGGGTTCTCTACATGAATCCTGTGAGCTTGTTGTTCGGTCATAATGTTCTCTGCGAGGAGGTTTTTTGTCAGTTTTGGCACTGTTTTCGGTCCGAGCACCGCTCCTGGTCGTCGCAGGTCGTCGATATAATCCGTCTCCATTAAAAACCGTGCACCTTTTCCTAACGCTTCGACAATATTCTTTTTAGTTGAAAGAACTGATGGCATGAGACCGTAATTTTCTTCAGGGGTGATAAGCGGAGGAGCAAAATGTTTGATTATTTTTTCTGCCTTTAAACCAACTTTTTTTCCTAGTTCGACTAGTTCTTTGCATTGCGCTGGCGTCGTACTTTCTGTATGTAACACAACTGGTACTCCAACGTCTTTTGCTATCTGCATACCATACATCATAATATCATTTGAATCTTGGAAAATTTGTTGGTTGACTGGGAAATGTGGTCGTCCAATTTCGCCAAGAGCAATACATTTCTGTTCTTTGCATAAGACCGATGCTTCTTCCATTCCCTTTTTCATTATCGCAATAGCTGTTTCTCTTCCGAATTTTTCCTGCAAAGGTAGGATATCCACCGGGTATGGGCCTACGACAGTAAACACACCAATTCCTACGGTAGCGCGGATTTCATCGGCCATTCGGATTGTTTCCTGATAACAAGATTGGTAACTTTGTTCTTTTAAGACAATCCCCGGCATCGGATATTGACAAAGGATCAAATGAGTCCCTCCAACGTTTTGGAACTCTCGCACTGCATCAAGATATCTGCCTTCTCTTCGAAGGTGAAGGTGGTTATCAAAGAAGATCATGTGGTATACCTCAAAAAGATAATAAAAAAGAATGATATAAAAAGATAGATGATAAAACAGTACTTATATCTCTAGCTCAACCTCGTTACGAGTGTTTTTCTTGCCAGATACTATCACGAGAAAATCACGTGCGAGGATCCAACCAAGATACCCCATGAAGAACGTGAAAAATCCCATGATGCTGTAGACTACGATGTTTTTTATGGATTCAGTCCCATCCTGAATCATCACAATGATTGTGCCTGCAGCAAGATAGATAAAGATGAGAACCAAGATCCATCGAAACGCATTCATAGTAAAGTGGAGATTTAGGAACGGTTTAACTGTAAGTGGCTCTTTTCTCTTAGTTTTTTTTACACTTTTCGAGGATATTCGGTTTACTTTTTTAATACTACATCGTAATGTTGAGGGCGAAAGTGATTTAGTTTTTAATTCCTCCTTCATTTGTTTTTTTGTATTTTGTTTTCTTTGGTGCCTGATACGGAATGTTACTAAAGGAAGCACCCGTAAGGGTACGTTTCTTGTTTTTAGATTTCGCGAAAGTCTTTTATTGCTGATTTTTCTTATCGACACCGTTCTTCCTCCTAGTGAAGATTTTTTTTTAAGTGATCCCAAAAAAGCAACAACTGATGAGTATAAAAGTCTGTTTTGTAGATACCTATGCATCTACAAGGCAGCTCATTATCCCTTCGCCGTGCAGCTCTATATGCACCTACATGTTCGGTGAAGTATCCTCTCAGTGAGTTTATGCGTCAGCGATGATACTAATGATATCCCCATCCTGTAAGGGATGGTCTGCACCGATAACGCGATGGGTACGCGCATCGATACCTCTGATAAAATGATCTCCCAGATCAGTATGGACCTTGTAGGCAAGGTCTTTGGCAGTGGACCCACGTGGAATTAAATGTGCATCGGGGAGAACTCGTCCTTCTTTATCGGTCAGATGGTGTTCATCTTCTACCGGGTAGACAACGATAAGATCGAGCATTCGAACTGCTTCATCGATGCATCGTTGCACGCCTGTTGCCCCATATTTTAGAAGTACATGAGTTCTGATATATTCAAGTGCTTTCAGTTGTGTCACGGTGAGTTCCTCTTTCTTAATAATCGTAAAATCGTTGCTCCCTGGTGTATAAGCAATTATTCCTTTTTCTGTTGCATTGTTTAATGCTAGTTCACTTTCTGCACTACAAGGGATAACGTTGTATTGTGTCAATTCTTTTCTTTTTTCCATGAGACTTTCTGGTGCTTTGTCACATTTGTTGAATGCGATAATTATCGGTTTACTAATCGCACGCACATAGTCTGTAAGTTTGAAAATCTGTTCATCTTTCCACTGTGATGATTTGGCAGTCTCGAGATTGATTTTTCTTATAGCTCCAGTGATGTGCTCTTCTTTTATTCCTAATCCTGTGAGTTGCTCTGCAAGCATTTTTTCAATTTTTTTTCCTTCAAGCTCACATTTTCGAGCAATTATCTCCCAACTTTTTTTAATAATACCAAAAAGCCAATAGTTGATTTCCTTCTCAAGAAATTCAACGTCTGAAAGGGGATCGTGGGCGCCTACTTCGCAGGGATTTCCTTCAGCGTCAGTGCTTCCTGATGCATCTACTATATGGATCAGTGCATGTGCTTGTCGTAAATCATCAAGGAATTTATTTCCTAATCCTTTCCCTTTATGAGCATCAGGAACTAATCCTGCGACATCGATTGCTTCGATTGGCACAAATCGTATTCCATCGATACATCGTGAGTTATGGGGTGTACAAGTCACATGAGCATCTCCGCAAGGGCATGGTTTGCGTATATACATAACGCCACGATTTGCTTCGATAGTCGTAAATGGGTAATTTGCAATCTCCGCATGGGCTTTAGTTGCAGCGTTGAAAAAAGTAGATTTTCCGACATTTGGTTTTCCAACAATACCGAGTTGCATTTTTTCTACTCCAACATTTCTTTGACTTCATCAATAACATCGACATCGTTTTCAAAGCGTTTAACCTTTTCAATGGCTAGTTCTTGTGAACTATCTATGAATGAGATGCCTTTCTTTGAAAGAAGTTTTCCCTGTATTGAGGCCGTTCTTGAAAGCAAGATTTCCTCCGCAGAGACATTCCCGATAATTTCCACTTGCTCGGTGACATTCACCATGGCTGTAGATGTAATGTCACCATGGATTTTTACCTTTTTTCCGACAATGATGTTCCCTGTTGCTTTCAATGTGCCAAATATTTCTGATTTCTCTTCAACCGAGATATTCCCCTTGATGTCATAGTTGCCCAGAAGTTTGCATTCTTTACCGATTTGAAGATTTCCTTCTACTTTTGAATTTGAGCTACTAATGATAGAGTTATTTGGTAAGAATAGAAACGACTCCGAAATAGGTATTGTGCCTCCTTCGTTTTGTTCAAGTTCTTCAAGTATTCTCTGGATTTCTTCACTTCGTCCTATTTTTAACAATTGCATAAGATATACAAAAATATATATAACAATAGGAACAGGGTTCCTTATATTTATCCAACCTTTTGCTTCGAATCCTTTTTCAATCTCAACACTATCACCGACATCTAGATCTCCTGTAAGAGACAACGTCCCTTTGATCTTCGTTTTCTCACCTAAATAAACGTTACCTCCACTTCTGATATCTCCACCAATGGTTGAAAAAATGTCAACGCGTACATCATTTGGCGAATCAAGATTTCCATCTATAATAGCGTGTTCACCGACAAAAATTCGACCATCGGTACTGACTCCAAATCGAAGAAGTGAACGATCGCCGATGACGACATCACCTTTAGTCAATATTACGTTTTCTTCGAAAAAGGTTTTATCTGGAATAACAAGAGTTTTTCTGTCAAAAGCCATTATTCAAGCGATATTAATTATTGTATTATAAAGTCAGCGGCAGCTCATTTTCCAGGAAAGAAAAAAATTGATATATACAATGCGTATATGTCAGTTAATCTTAAACGAGAACGTTTCATCGCGATCTCGTGCAATGGAAGTTTTAACCATGGCCACAAAACTAACCGACGTTAAACTGGATGAAAATGAAGAAAACAAAGACGATTTGCCTCCTATAGATATATGGATACAGGATAAACAATTTACAACCACCGAGGAAATCAAAGTCCCAGAAAATCTCCTAGATCAAGTAATCGGACAAGATCAAACTGTTGCTATTGTAAAGAAAGCAGCTGAACAGAAACGACACGTGATGTTAATAGGTGACCCTGGGACTGGAAAATCCATGGTAGCTCGAGCTATGACCGAATTTTTACCTAAAGGGGAACTCGAAGATATTATCGTCTATCCAAACAACGAGGATACAAATACTCCAACAATCCGCGTTGTTCCTGCAGGAAAAGCACATGAAATAATCAAAACGCAGCGAGGGGAAGCGAAACGTAAAGTAGAGCAACAAAACAGTATGATTCTTGGTATAGTGTTGTTAATTGTAACATTATCCCTTATCGGAGCAGTCATTACAGGTCATTTTGAATATGCGATTTTTGGGGTGATTGCAGCAGTTATGGTGTATCTCATTGTTGCAAGGGGCGGATTTTCTCAGAAACGAGAACTACAAATGATTCCGAAACTCCTGGTATCACATGAGAAAAATGATGTACCTCCGTTTATTGATGCGACCGCTGCACATTCTGGTGCGTTACTTGGTGATGTACGACACGATCCGTTTCAATCTGCTGGCCTAGAAACCCCTCCGCATCAACTAGTAGAAGCAGGGGCAATCCATCGTGCGCATAAAGGAGTATTATATATCGATGAAATTAACACATTAGGGTTATCATCACAGCAGCATTTATTAACCGCGATTCAGGAGAAAAAATTTCAAATTACCGGACAATCCGAGAGAAGTTTTGGTGCAATGGTAAAAACAGAGCCCGCTCCCTGTGATTTCATCCTGGTTTCTGCGGGAAACCTTGATGCGTTAAAAGGAATGCATCCTGCATTACGGTCTCGAATTCGAGGATACGGCTATGAAAGCTATCTTCATAGCGTGATGGATGATACACAGGAAAATCGGGAGAAACTTATACAATTTGTTGCTCAAGAAGTAAAGAAAGATGGTAAAATACATCATTTTAATAAAGAAGCAGTCGCAGAAGTCATCCATGAGGCTCAACGAAGGGCGGGCCGGAAAGGAAAATTATCATTACGATTACGTGAACTTGGTGGTTTAATCCGAGTTGCTGGAGATATTGCTTACGAGCGAGGAGATAAACTTATTACGCAGCAACATGTCATTGAGGCAAAACGTATCGCACGATCGTTAGAACAACAGGTAGCGGACCGGGCATTGGAGTCGCAAAAGAGTTATCGTTCATTTCGGACACTAGGTGAAGAAGTCGGTGTCGTAAATGGTCTTGCAGTGCATTCTGCTGATCCCTCGATGAGTGAATTCTCCGGGTTGGTCTTACCGATAGTTGCGGAAGTAACACCCGCAGGGTCACAGTCAGAAGGAAAAGTGATTGCAACCGGAAAACTCGGAGATATCGCGAAAGAATCGGTGCAGAACATCTCTGCAATTATTAAAAAATATATGGGGCGGGATATCTCCAAACATGATATTCATATCCAATTTATTGGTACGTATGAGGGTGTCGAGGGTGACTCTGCAAGCATTTCTCTGATTACCGCTGTGATTTCTGCCATGGAGAATGTTCCCGTACGACAGGATGTCGCGATGACTGGTTCGATTAGCATCCGAGGAACCGTGCTTCCGATAGGTGGAGTAACAGCAAAAATTGAGGCAGCTGCTGAGGCTGGTATTAAGACCGTACTTATCCCGAAAGCAAATTTGAACGATGTGTTAATCGAGGATAAATACAAGAAAATAATCGAAATCATCCCTGTTGAGACATTAACAGATGTTCTCCAAACCGCCCTCGTAGGCAATGGAAAAGAAGAACTATTACGAAAATTAAAAGAGATGCGTCCTCCGAAAATCATAGGCAAGGTAGAACTGGAATGAGAGTGGAAGACACAAATTCCTCTTCAGCCTGAAAAAAGAAAAAAAATCTTCCTTCGTAGTTCGTGGGATTCGTATGAAGGCATTATTTATCGGGCGTTTTCAACCCTTCCATCTAGGGCATCTTTCATTGTTACAACATTTGAGTAATCAGTATGAGATGATTATCATTGGTATCGGATCATCACAATATCATGACACTCTAGATAATCCATTTTCTGATGACGAAAGATATCAGATGATTACCCAGTCATTAGAAGCGGTTGAGATTCATACCTATCGAATTGTTTCGATACCCGATATTCACAATCCACCACAATGGGTTAAGCATGTCTGTTCCATCGTCTCAGATTTTGATGTTATAATTACAAACAATCCATTTACAAAAAAATTATTTTCAGAGAAAGGTTATCTCGTAAGTGGAACAACGTTTTTTGATCGGAAACGGTATTCTGGAAAGGAGATACGCAGGCGCATGATTGAGGATGCACCATGGGATGATTTAGTCCCTAAAGCCGTATACATACTAATTCACAATATTGATGGCATTAATCGTCTTAAACATTTATCACGGTAATTTTTTCTAAATATAATTTTTGATAAGAAGTGTAAAGATATATTTATATAAAAAAAAGAAGCATTGTATCATTATGATAGGTTCGGGTGAGGTTGTGGTCATTAAAATACGTGTTTATCTTAAGCTTCTCAGACCGTTTACCCTTTTGGCTCCGCTCATCGTATCCAGCAGTGTCATTATCGCTAGTCTTGTAAACTCTGGGTCTACTGGACTTCCATTTGCTTCGCTTCTTTGGGCTATTCTCTCTGCAAGTTTTTGTTTCGCTTTACTTAATGGTGCTTCTAATGTTTTAAATCAAGCAACAGATTGGAAAGAAGATGCTCTCTCTAAACCATATCGTCAGATTCCCCGAGGAATTATCACGCCAAAGGAGGCCTTTAAGGTCTCTTTTCTCTTATACGCAATAGCGCTTCTTCTCTCCCTAACAGTCCATATTCTCTTCAGTTTATTTATAGCGGTCATTGCTTTTTTCTCGATTACGTACTCGCTTACACCACGCATGAAAAAATTCTTGTTTCTCAATCAGATATGGGTAGCTCTTTCACGGGGTTTCTTCGGTATTGTTGGTTCCTGGAGTGTTTTTGGAAATCCTTTTGAACCACTTCCACTAGCGATGGGATGTGTTGCTGCCCTGTTTCTTTTCGGTGGAACTGCAACAAAAGATATTTTAGATGCGGATGCAGACAGAGTTGTTGGAACGAAAACCTTGGTAAATGTTTTTGGTTTAAAATTCGCATCCATATTTTCGCTTATATTTATGATCGGTGCATTCAACATTCTTCTTCCATTGGTGTATTTCCGTATTATTCCAGCTCAACTATTTCCGCTTGTATTTCTTAGTTTTTTAAGTGTAATAATTGGATGGTTGATGCTTCATAACCATAGAAATACAAAATGTGAAAACACATCAGCCTGGACATTAATGTATGCAACCTATTTTCTCTTTGCACTCAGTTTCGCAGTGATAACAATTTGTTTTTCTGTTTAAACCTCATTCGAATATCCAGTAATAAAGCTATCACGGTAATAATTGCTGCGATACAGACGATATAAAATCCTGAACTGAAGCCCCAGCTCGATTGCATCATTACTACTTCTGGACCAATGGTAACAGCAAATATGCCTTCACCTTGGACTGAACCGATACTTGCTTCAATTAATTTCGTTGTCCCATAATAAAATAATGGTAGCAGGATACTGAGAAGAATAACCCCACAGACACCTAACAGAAATGCATAATTTTTTTTCGTTATTCGTTTTAACACGATTCCCGTGCCTATGCATAAACAGGCAAGTAATGCAAGTGGTACCATCCCTGCAAGAAGCATTAGAAAGATATCAGGCATTTCCGCGATACTAAGCGATACCTCGCCATAGTAATTTTTTGTCTCAATCATCATTCCTGGGTTGATATACAATGCTGTGGTTTTTTCTGCAGGTATTGTCGAACTTGAGCCGGTGAATAACCACCACGGTTGGAAAAACGAAAAAATCACAAGTAGGATGGCAAGAGATTTTAGAAGTGATGAAAGTGAAAATTTTTTTAATAGTGTTAAAATTACAAAAAATCCAAACAACGCATAGAAGAGTAGAGGGAGAATTACTGAGAAAAAAGAATCAATTGTTGTGACAAAGGTCAGATGTTTATCATTGATAAGTTCAAATTGTTTAACTCCGATAAGCTCGTTTTCTAAATATGCATTGATTGTGTAGTGGGCTGGGGGGAGGGTAATGGTTCTTTCCTTAGTTTTGGTTATGGTTTGGTTGTCTCGGTATATTATAAATTCTACATTATCATTTGTCAGTGCATTTCCTTTGGAATCGAAAAGATCAATTGTAAGATCAAAAATAGCTGAGAATTTCATTAGAATGGTGTTTCCTGTATATGGAATTGTTACATGGATATCGTCAATAAAATCCCCAAAACTAATTTGAAGATGGTAATCACCTGCGGGAACATCTTCAAATAAAAACGATCCTTTTGATTTTTCTTTAGGAGTTAATTGAATGGTTTTATTACCATTAGATGTTGCAAGTAAAGGTGTAATTTCGATCCCGGGTGGGAATTCGAGAGTATCGGTTACAAGGACGTTCAAATTATAGAGTTGAAGGATGATTTGTGTGTTCAATTTTTTAATAGTTTGTTGTAGCTTCTCATTATAGATAGGAAAGTCTTTGTATTCTGCTCGGAAGGTATAGGGGTCTTTTATATCAAAGGGGGCTTTGACAATTATTTCTCCATTATTCTGTGTAATGTTTTCATCATATAGGACACCATCTTTATTGGTTAACCAACCATGAATTCCTTGTATCCCTTGTCCGTTTTGATCAAGAAAGCTGAATGTGAACGTTCGTTCCCATGTACAAAAAACATTAACTTTTGTGTCCTTATTCAAATCAATGATGGTTGATCCCGTGAAAATCTTCTTTTTATTCTGCCATTTGTAAAACACTTTGACAAGATAGTCACCTTCTAAAACACCTGAAAATGTTTTTTTTGCTCTTGTCAAAAGAGATCGATTTGCTGCTCCTTCAGCAATCAAACGTCCTTCATGATGGAGTTCAATCCACATCACTGGAAATCCGCTACCGGTAATGTTTGATAACAATGGATGTGACAACAGGGTTCTTCCAAATCGAGAGATGACTGTGAGGTTGTATCTTTTTTGTTCTCTTTCATATGGAATATCACCAGAAAATGTGCGGGATTTTATTACTGTTCTATAAAGGTAAGATTCTTTTTGGACTGCTTCATACCCGCCCGTTTCCGAGCTAAAGACTTCTGCATCAAATTGGACGATAAGATCTGATGGTATCGTTACATCATGACTATAACCCGGTGAGTACGAATGTCTTCCAAAATTTATTGAAACGTAATCCACTTCGGTCCCGAGAAAGTTTACATATTGCTTTTCCGCGACTTTCAACTGGATGCCATCCCGTTCATCAATCCCGGATGTTACAATCCCTTGATTAGATGCAAATATGACTGCATTTGCTATACCTTTCTTTCCGTCTCCATAACACAGCCATGATTCTGTTCCCAGGGTAGCGTCATTTTTATACGAAATGATCCATTCTCGATCTTTTGTGGAAGGGTTTTGATTTAATTGGTATTGTTCAATTTTTTCTTTTTCACTATAAAAATTTAGATACGGGTAAATTTCTCCAAAGTTCAAGGAATCCACAGCAGCACTGCGTGATTTTAATGAAATAAGAGAACCGAATCGTCCATCGACGTTATCAATTCCTTGCACAGTTGCATCTTTTAGCATTTCATGTTTAACATGAACATTTAAACGTTTTTCATCCAGTGGGCAATAATAATATCTATAAATCGCGGTTGTCTGGATATCTTTCTTTTCAGATTCACTGATTATTCCGAACTCAACCATGAGGTTTCCATCTATTAAGATTTTTTTATCCATAAAAACCTGGTCAGAAGAACTTTCATCTTTTTCTTTACTTCCATAATAATATGAAAACGCAAATGATACGATCTGATCAGAATCAATTATATCAAATTCCTTGGCGTTTTTCTTTTGTTTTACAACCACTTGAGCACAGGATCTGTCTAAGAGCTGTCCTTCTTGTCCTACCCCATAGATACAATAGCCATCTTCTATGATTCCGTAGAATTTTGCTTTTGCTGATATTTCTGGTAAAGGAGCTGATGTATAGTTCTTATCTTCAATAGTCACATGATCCGGATAATTCGGTTTCACTGTTTTCTCATTATTATAGTAAATAAAATATTGTTCTGTTCCATCTGCGTAAGGCGGGATTAAAAATATAACGTTACATTCGCTGATATAATCTTCTTCTTCTGTAACTTTTGTAATGGAGTAGATTTGCGACTCGAGGTCGTACCATTTTTCATCATACCAGCACGCAATTCGTATGGAGGTATTATTTTCATTTTCTGTCCAACATGGTTTTTCGAATCTAAGACGGAGGTCGATTGGTTGACAATGAACCGTAGTATCATTTGTTTCAATGGGAAGACTTAATTCTTGTCGGTATGACCATCCTTTATAATCAGGGCACCAAAATGGAGTTACGTTCTCTTGCGAAGACCCCGGTAAGCTTACCACTGGAACGATAAGCAGAAGAAGTATACCAACTACAAATATGTTTGACCCTCGCATAGGTTTCCTTTCTCTATAATTATTAGGCTTTTCTATATAAAATAGTTGTTTTATACATATAAGAACCTTTTTAATGAAGAGATATGCTTATTTCCTTCTATTTCTCCTTATTTTTAGAAAATGTAATGAACACAGGTAATTTTTAGATTAGATGGGCGTGATAAAATCAAGTTGCCCAAGTTCTCCTAAAATGATGAGCGTGGTAAATCCGATTGCATAGAAAAGATACGTCACATACATCAATGACCATGCTCGAACGTTTTCTAAGGTTTCACTGTGTTGTTGCTTAAGCATTAAGTAGAAGATAAGGAAACTGGGTACGATAAAAATGGTAAGTGGTAAAAAATATGCATCAATGAGGTGATAATGGATGAGAACTGGGATCATTGCGAATGGAGCAATGAGGAAAGGAAGAGATATGAACGCTGATTTTTTGATGCCAAAGGTGTTTATAAGTGTTCGGGTCCCTGTTTTTCGATCAGCTTCACAATCGACGATATCTTTTGTTGTCATTGCCCCTATGAAAAACACGAGCGCAATCAGACCAATCAGTAGAGGGACCATCTGGAACGGATCGCCAAAGACGCTCCATGATGCCAGTATTGCAAATAATCCTCTTGGGATAGCGATCCATACTTGGTTCACAAAGAGGAATCGTTTCATCCGTGGAGGAAGCGAATATATTACGGTAAACAACATAATAAGGAAAACAAATACTCCAAACCATGTATTGATTGTAACTGCACGGAGCAACGCGAAGAGGTAAAGAATATAAGCGATGCTTTGTGCTTCGTCACGCTCTACAACTCCCCGTGGAATTGGACGGTATGGTTTTGATATTTTGTCTGATTCTAAATCTGTTGCCTGATTCAATGAGTTGGATGCGCCATTCAGAAATGCTAAAGTCAGACTTGCTTGACCGATGATGATCCACCAGTTTGGGAATTCGACGAACTTATCATTATAGACCAGGCTAGCAAACATGATGAACATCGAGACAAAAAAGGGTGCAAGTAAGGTAAAAGGTCGTAATAAATCAAAATATCCTCTAAATTTCTTTGAAAGAAACCTACTTTTTGCATAAGGTTCTTTTATTGTTAATTTGACCGACATCATGGTACCATGAACTTGGGTATTTCTTTGTTGTGAATAGAGATGTACATTATATTAATTACTCTGAGCGGCTTATAGATATTTTAGTTGTAGCGTCACCGCTATAAATATTTTTTTATTTAAAGAAAGAATTCCATCAGTCTATAGCGAACGATGTGAGCGGTGACTGGTGGTCACAGAAACAACAATAAAACTTCTTTTTATTAGATAACTTTTGGTGGTGCCACTGCTCTTGTTGATCCAGATGAGCAGCAGCTCGGCACCACCAGGAGAAAATT
>DATLAF010000255.1:0-2081 GCA_035527635.1 Thermoplasmatota archaeon
CTGCAATCGAAGCGCTTCGTATCCCACCGCACTGCAGCGAGGCATAGGCACCATCGGTGTTTGCCGTTGCGTAGACCAAACTTTCTTTCAATACCTCATGGATCACATGGACCTGGATACGTTCGGAGGATGTTGGACAATAGAAATATTTATACACCGCGGTAGTCTGAAGGTTTCCTCCTGTTGATCTGCTGATAATCCTACAGGAAACCATAAGATTTCCATCGCAGAGTATTTCTTTTGAAATTAACTCCTCGCTTGTAGAATTATACTGCCACATCTCATCTCCGTAATAGTACACATATTCAAACGATGCGATCGCTTCCCCGTTTTTCGGCATCACCTCAGAAGAACCGTCTTTGAGTTTTGTCACACACTGTGAGGTCGTGTACCATAAGAATTGCCCTTCTTGTGCTACGACATAACGAATAGTATTGTTCTGAGTGATTTTATAAAAATGGGATTCAAGGGGGTACCCTGGTATTGGCTCATAGAAATAAGATGAATCTTCGATAGAGACGTGATCAGGATAGTCAGGAGAAGAGGTTGGTGATTCATCATAATAGACATAATAGTGTTCAGTTCCATCAGCCTGTGGAGGAATGAGGAACACAAAGTCACACGATGTAATATGGCTCTCATCAGTATGCACCAGGTTATAGAGTTGGGATTCAAGTATTGTATCATCTTTGTTATTTTGGCAAAGAACACGCACAGAATGGTGAGTTTCGCTTATTGCCCAACAAGGTGAATCAAATAGAAGTGCGATATCAACAGGTTGATATGTTGCTTCCTCTACATTGGTGTTAAACCCAAGGTCGATTTCCTGGCGAAAGGACCATGCGTCATCCCACCAGTGATCCTGAGACGCGTATGCCCCGAAATGAATGACAGAACAGAGGAATATTCCTATGATGAAAGTAACTCGTATCGTTTTTGCCAGCATTCTAGCGAACTGACCTCCACTTTTTAAATATTTCTTTACAAATAATTATTCGTTTGTATTATATTATCCTTTGTACAGGAAAAAAAAGATAAAATTAGAGGACACGCCCTTTTTTTATCACGGTTTCTACTAAATTTACCCCAAAATGATAGGGGAGGAACTGATGACTCGGACAATCAAGAATAAGAAGATCAGCCTGTTTGCCTACCTCAAGACTTCCCACCGTATTTTGTATCCCTATAGCGCACGCAGCATTAAACGTCGCTGCGGCGATTGCCTCTGCTGGAGTCATACGCATCGTTAAACAGGCAAGTTGAATAATCATCTGCATATTCTCGGTCCAACAATTTGGATTCAAATCGGTAGCTAACGCAACTGGAACACCACAGTCAATAATCTTTCGTGCGGGGGCGTACTGTTGCATCATCAAACAGAACGGAGTCCCGGGAAGCAGCACCCCGATTACGTTTTTCTGCGCCATTGCTCGTAAACCAGCTTCAGAGGATTTTAACAAATGATCAGCACTAATCGCACCAACCTCCGCAGCCAGTGCTGCCCCCCCAGTCTGAACAATCTCATCTGCATGAATCTTCGGGGTAAGACCATACTGTTTTCCCGCTTCAAGGATTTTCCTTGCTTGTGCAACCGTAAAAACACCCTTATCGCAGAACACATCGCAGAACTGTGCAAGACCCTTGGTTTTCGGCAGCATCTCTGTAAGAATCATCCGAATGTACTCATTTGCTTCTTGCTGTTTTGGGATTGCATGTGCTCCAAGGAACGTCGAAACCAAACCCATCGGATGCGTCTCTTTGAGTTTTTTCTGAACCTTCAACAGCTTTATCTCGTTTTCAACATCAAGTCCATACCCGGTTTTCGCCTCACAAGATGTCGTTCCATACGAAAGCATCGTATCAAGACGTTTCTTACTTTGCTGCAACAGCTGCACAGGAGATGCTTTCCGGGTTTCCTTCACCGTATAAAAAATCCCACCACCGCGTCGTAGTATTTCCAGATACGAAACCCCAGAAAGCTTTAAATCCAGCTCAAACTCCCGAGACCCGGCAAATACCACATGGGTATGAGGATCCACAAACCCAGGCATGACCAGCTTCCCAGAGGCATCAATGATTGT
>DATLAF010000256.1:0-5129 GCA_035527635.1 Thermoplasmatota archaeon
GCACATCCAAAGCGGTGTGCCGCGCGCGACAAAAAATAGATATGGTTTGATGGGAGAAAAAAGAGATGCGACTTTTCATCCGCGGGTCTTACGCTGATGCTTCAGACTGCGCGGTATTCCCAGTCGCAGTTAATAAGAAATTGTACTAATAACACCATTTGATAGAGCCCATATTCCGAAAAATATCAATCCTAATATAAGATTCATGGAAGGACCAGCCATAGAAATCTTACCCATTTCATCTCTATTTGGTTTTCCAAAAATTTGAACAGCACCAGGTGCAGCAAACACAATTCCTGCAACAATCCCTAAGAAAAGGGCAAATAGTAGTCCTTGGGGGTACATTCGAAATTCAGACCAATATCCAAATTTTTGACCAACGTATTTATGAGCCATTTCATGACAGAAAAACGCTGTTGCAATTGCTACGAATGAAAGAGGCAAATACGTAATAACCTCATCAAAATGACTTAACGGAGGATATGGTACAAAGGCAAATGAAAATGCTATGGTAAGAACTGCCATTGCTATAAGGATGTGAACTATCTCTTGTTTACTGAATTTAATGCCAGATGGTTGGATTGAAGAATCATAGGTGTCCTTGCTACTGAATGGGATATCATGGAAAGAATAGTATGTTTTTCTTTCATTCATGATTACCCTAGAACTTGGGGTGATTTTTAACTTTTTCAATAAAAGAAAAGAACGAAGAGCAGAACAAAAATAATAACAGAAGCAGTTTCTTTTTACGTACGATTCCTAGAGTTCTACAATCTTTGCTTAGGAGCATTTTCGATAACGCTCTGGCTCCCGTTCATGCAAACGGTAGTTACTATTACATCACCAAATGGAGGGCGCCTATTCCAATATTGTTATAAGCGAAGTCTTTAATTCATCTATTCGTGTCAGTATATAATGATATTATTAGCATATCCAGTAAGGGAGAAAACGATATTATAGATATTACAGATGATGTACAGAAAGTTGTATCAAGTTCTGGATTGAAAGAAGGTATATGCTTAGTATTTATAGCGGGTTCTACTGGAACACTTTCTACTATGGAATATGAAAATGGATTAAAGCAAGATTTACCGAGAGTCTTAGAGAAGATAGCACCTAAGAATCAAGAGTATAAACATCATTTAGCATGGCACGATGATAATGGAAGAAGTCATGTCAAAGCCACTCTTATGGGTGCAAGTCTTACGGTACCATTTCAGAATAAGAAAATAATACATGGCACGTGGCAACAACTAATATTTATTGAACTTGATACTCAATCACGCAGAAGAAATATCATTGTGGAATTAGTGGGTGAATAATGGTCTTTCTCCTGATAAATAGAAAAAAAGGGCTTTGGACCCTTAGAACTCTTCAGTAAGGTCGTTAATCATTCGCACAAAAAACCAGTATCATTTGTGTCTTAGAAACCGTGTCAATGCTTTCCCTCTGTTTTCTGAGGATATGTTTTTAAGTGCAGGGGAAGGGATTTGAACTCCAGATTACCGGTTAAAAATCAACAGATATAGAAATGAAAATCAGTGTAAAAAATTTCGTGCAGGGGAAGGTATTAACCTATTAATGCAAAACACTGATCAAAAACACAGAACAAGAATAGAATTCACCTTTTATTTATATTTCAAGTTTAGAATCGAATCTACGATAAACCCGATTACAATAAGAAGCAAGCCAAGAAGAAGAACATCATAGGTAAGATTCGCAATCATAAATATCGATGTCACAATTCCAAGAAAAGGAATCACCGGGAACTTTCCAACATGAAAAGGAACCCTAAACCCTGTTGTTATTGGTTTTTTATAACGGAAGTAAATAACAGAAGCGTTTATCACAATAAAAACCGAAAAAATCGTGAAATTCGTTAAATTCGCAATCGTTTTCAAATCTCCAAGAAATAAAAAAAACATTGATGCAACAACTATAGTAATGATGGCGATCCATGGGGTACGTAATCGTTTCCCCACCATAGTGAAAAACTTCGGGATCGCTTCTTGCTGTGCAATACCGTATATTAATCGTGAGCCGGTCAAGAGCATCATGAGAGCGGTGTTGAATGTGGAGAACAATGCGATGACCGAAAGGATGAGGAAGCTTTGTTCACCGAAAACCCGCTGAGCTACCAATGCCAATGGTGCTCGTGCAGTTGCCAGTTCCTGCCATGGAATAACACTCACAGCAGAGATGCCGACGAGGATGTAAAAGACTGTGGTGATGATCATGGAGTACATGATTGCTTTTGGGATGTTTTTCTCGGGATTCTTTGTCTCCTCTGCCAAACGGGTTATACCTTCAAAACCGAGGTACCCAAAGAAAATCAGGACCCCTGCCTCGATTACACCTTTCAACCCCTGTGCTGCCTCGAAATAGTTCACTGAACCAATATAGGGTATGCCAATAAAAATAACAATCACTAACCCCGCTATCTCAACGGCAGTAAACAAGATAGTGATTTTTGCTGTTTGCTGTACTCCAATAATTAGAATAATTATTATGATAACGAGCATAATGAGGGCGATGGCGATTATAGGTGTGTGAAAAATCACAGAGAAATACTGGGCAAAACCCATCGCAACCGTTGCACCCCCAATCACACTCCCTGCAAGAAGAAGCCATGCAACAAGCCATGCAGCTCTATTGCCAAAAGAGTTTTCAACATAGACATATTCAGCCCCTGCTTTGGGGAATCTGGAAGAAAGCTCTGCATAGCTAAACGCGGTGAGTGTTGCAACAACAGCCGCAATAATAAATGATAACCATATATAATTTCCACTCAACCCCGCTGCTTCACCAAGAATAACATAGATACCAGCACCAAGTATGATGCCAACGCTCATGACCGTCAGTTGCCAAAGAGATAAAGAACGCTTCAGGTCAACCATATATTCACAGAAAATGAAAATTCTATTTAAGGTTAATGCAATATTAAGAGTGTTCTTTCCTCCCGTAAAAAGATTAAGGTTTGGTATAAGTGCTCCCGACGGGAAGGGAACACGAATTTACCAGTAAAAATAACTATAATTAAGAAGGAGATTTGACAGCCCATTTTACCGGTAAAAATTAAAATATGCTCCCATCGGGATTAAGCATCTATGGGTATAAATCCCTTAAAGTTGATCAGTTCAAATCCGCCGAAGGGATTACGGTGTATAGGGTAAAAGCCCCCTGGGAAAAAACCAGGAAAAATGGTATTTTTTCATAGCTCGTTCTTAGTATTTAGATTTTATGCCGATGTTCGCTTTGAACATTAAAATATGTCTTACTAAAGATATTTTTTTTTAGTAATAAGGACGGAATTTGAACATAAAGTTCAAATCTTATTCTAGCCTACTACGAACGAGGGATCAGGGGAGATTTATTTCAATAACGAGCGCTGGATGAAGATCAACTGCATTAGAAGTGTAATAGTATTGCTGAGGAATATTAACACCACCCCATGGTGCCTTATAGTCTCTAATCATCCATCCATAGTTATCATCACCGCTATTGATAAAATCATCAACCTCGGAAGTAACATTCCAATTCACCCAGGTGAAGTACCCTGGGAGAATCGTACTTGAGCATTCAACAGCATCAGAATTAGGTAACGTGTTATACGTAACGGTCATTTCATCCCAACTCTCTAAAATCCGATGACAGGTGATTTCTCGGCCAATAGGGTTAGTATCATCATAGCGATAATAGTATAGACTCAATATTGCAGAGATGATTGTCGATCCCGAAGGGATATCTGATAAATCAAATAAAACCATTCCTCGGGCGTCATAATTTGAAGGATGACCATATTTATCTGAAACAAGCATATGACCTTCACCTCCATGATTAACATTGGGTGAATGTTCCCCCACAAAGGTGTCTACACTTGGTTCGAATACCAATATTCCTTCAGGCGTAGTCGTAAAAGTATATGTTCTTCTCGTCCAAAATGTCCCGTCGGTTGTGTTCACGAACCAGGTGTAGTTGGTATAATACTTAAGTCCACTGATACTTATATTATATCGACCATCGCCGACACCGTTTGAGCTTCCAGATCCGATATCTGGTGATGTTTCAACAGTCCAATTCATCAAATCCACTTGATAATCCTTCAGATCAAAAAATAGATTCGGAGTCCAGATAGGAACATATTGAGCATTATTTTTTGGTAAAGGATTCGAGACAAATGGTGCCATCATTATTGTTGTAAAAGTGAACTCTTGCATTGTTGTATCCTGATTATCTGATACCTCGACTATCCAAGTGTATTTCGTGCTACTATCCAATCCGTTAAGAGGGATTGTGTATATTCCATCTGGTTTGAGTATTCCACTGCCTTCCCCAATAAACGGAGTAGTCGTGACACTATAGCTCATGAGGTCGCTATCTGCATCCTGAATCCGAAATTGAAGTTCGGGTAGAATAAGAGAAACGTTTTGTGCTCCATTTGGAGGTTGTACATCAGATATCTGCGGTGGTCTATTAAGAGGGTAATAAGCGACATCTTCTGCAGTTGTTGTTGCAAAGAGGGCATAGCCGATAAATCCATATATGGTGTAACCGGGGATCGCATAGGAAATACCGATACCCATGAAACCAAGTGTAAACCCCGTCTGTACTCCTTGCGCAACATATCCTCTGCTCGTAAGCAGGTTTGCCGCGATAGTTATACCATTTCCTAGCCAAAGCATACCGATATGTGGTCGTGGAAGGAGGAACAACGGAATGAGTAGTCCTCTACCCTGACCACCAACACTACAGAGCACAGAGGTTCCACGGTTCGTAAATGGTTGAGGGAATAAGGGTTGTTTTTTCGTGTCTTGTACTCGCTTAGCCCATCTAGGATTCAGTAAGGAAAGATATGCTTCTTTTGAAACACCGTTTATAAGGAGGCTTTTTTCCTCAAGCAGGTCAACAAATGCGATTTTTAAAGATTCGGTCTTCTTGCTATAAGGATCACCTGCCATCCCTGTTTTCAGCTCATTCAATCGATGAAAAATAAAAGCTGCATCATCAGTTGAAAGCACGACATCTTGTTTATCGTTCTTAGTCTTTCCAAACGCATAACACGTGATTTTTCCGTTCTCGGTTGATTGTTCGATTTGTTCACTGTTTACGATGGGATTCTTTTGCATCTG
>DATLAF010000257.1:0-10980 GCA_035527635.1 Thermoplasmatota archaeon
GAACTCGGGTAAGAACTTAATCATCCCTGGATGCGTGTAATCCTCCCGTCGTTTCTTCTCGAGTTCTTCTTTTTTCTTTATCAGCCAGAGGTCATAATTCTCTATGATTGTATAAATGACATCTTCGTTAAAAATGGTGACATCGACGTTCGTTAATTCTTCTTTTGCCTCCGGAAGAATTTTTACGTTGAATGCAAAAATAACACGTTCTAATGGATTGTTTATTGCAACAGTCTCCATAATGTCTCGTCGGGAGATGTTACCGATTTCTACTTTTCTGACGTCGATACCTTTTTCCCGGGATTCTTTCACAAGGGCTTCAAGGGAGCCAATCGTATCTGCTTTGATGAACAAGCCATCTTTATCAAGTTCGATTTTTACCTGAGATTGACTTTTTATTTCCTGAACTAATTCTTTTTGATCACCGTGCACGACTCTCAAGGGCGCCCCTGGGATGACATAATCAAGATTCGGGGCAGAAATCTTAATACCGCAGGCAGCATGAACTTCTTTAACGCTTTCAAATCGTTCTCGTGGATCACGGATTTCATCCATTGGCTTTGGTTTCAGTAATGCCTTAATCTTTGTTACCAATGGTTCATCTCGTGTACCAAGGATGATGGTGTCTTCTTTTTTAAGGACTCCACTGTAAACGATAGCATCAACCGTGGTTCCTAATCCTATGTCTTCTTTTACTTCAAGAACTGTTCCCTTACCTGGACCAGTTTCACTGGTAAGTTGATCTTCAAGGAATCTTTGTGCTAGTCCGACCAGAACCATGAGCAACTCCGGGATTCCTTCACCAGTTTTCGCGGATAACGGAAGAATTGGTATGCTTTTGCTAAAATCCTTGATGTTGAAATATAAATCCGATTCAAAGCCTTTATCGTAGATTATCCCAATTAATTCATATAACTTCGTTTCAAAGAGAGTTTTCGTCATTGGACGCTGGTTTTCAAGCCGGTTTTTCGCGATGTCATCACTGCGTTGCCAGCCGTTGATTGCATCGATTTTGTTTGCTGCAACAATAAATGGTGTTTTATATTGACGTAAAATGGTGATGGATTCATGGGTTTGAGGTCGAAAACCTTCGTTAATGTCGATAACAAGAATGGCAAGGTCTGCTAGGGAGCCACCACGGGTTCGTAACGTCGTAAATGCATGATGTCCCGGAGTATCAATGAACAACAGACCTGGAACGGAGAACTGTTTTTTCCCAAGAAGTTGACCGCACGTAGCATAAATCGCATCGATAGGAACTTCAGTGGCGCCAATGTGTTGGGTAATTGCACCAGCTTCTCGAGCAGCAACGGTGGATCCCCTGATGAAGTCTAATAGCGATGTTTTTCCATGGTCGACATGACCTAGCACACTAACGATTGGTTGACGGACGTGTTTCTTAGAAACAGTCATAAATGATCACCTGATTTTAAGAGCCGTAGAGAAAACATGCTTTAAAAACATATGGGTTGAAATAAAAAAGAAGCTATGATATTTTCTTTGAAAAAAACCTTATTTTTAAGGTAATTCAAGTGTGGCATGGCGGGAGCGCATCGATTCTTCGGTTTCTTTTTTGTTTTTCATCAGTTCAGCGATGATTCCATCAAGGAGAATCCACGCACTTGCCTCAAATAAGGTCCCCAGCGGAGCAAATAGTTTTTTTTCTTTTTCTGTGCAATCTACGTTAAGAATAATGGTGATATCAGCGAATTTGGTAATACGTGAGTGTTTTTTCCCAGTGACAACCATAACTGTAGCACCAAGCTTTTTTGCTATTTCCCCCGTCATAACTGCTGGGATTGTTTCTCCAGATCCAGAAACGATGCAAACCAGGTCTCCTTTTTTGATTGGTGCACCAATGGTTTCTCCGATTATGAATGTCTGGAACCCAAGGTGTACTAATCTGATGGCAAAGGCCTTAGAGACTAAACCGGATCGTCCTGCGCCATATACGAAAATACGGTGGGCTTTGAAAAATGAGCGATTGATTTTTTTAACATCTTCTTTGGATACTTTTTCAAGGATGTCCGCAGTCTTTCTTTGAATGTACTGAAGAGATCCTCGAAATGTATCTGCATTGTTCATTTCTTTATGACCTCGGAGAGATCTTTGTAGTAGGCGGTTTCCTTTCCGGTTCTTTTCATGATTGCTTTTTCAACTTGAAGACGGATGTACACCGCATCATGTTCAAGTAAAGGCGATTCAGATATAAGCGTGACATTCAGATTTCGGTCAAGGATCACTTCGATGAGAGGGGCTATTGGCATATCCCCTTTCTTAATGGGGACGTGGTATAGCTCGTTACCGTTTTCGTAAAGAACACCAGTTATGTGCATGAGATAGTGTCGTAATCGTAAGGGTTTAAGTTTGTCAAAGATTGATTCGAAATCTTCACGTTCTTTAATGCATCCGTTTCCCCTGGCATGAATATGACCTAGGTCGAGAACAGGGATGATTTCTTTGTTATGTGTACAAACCTCGACAATCTCATCAAGGTTGCCGAAGACTTTTTGTTTACCCATTGTTTCCATGGCCAGTCTGATTTTTAGTTTTTCTTTTTTGAACATGCTTATTACTTTTTTTGAGTTTTTCGTAATTAGTTTTAAGGTTTTTTTTGGGTTGTTCTCCCCATAATATCCTGGGTGAATAATCAGTGTTTTTGATCCGATGTTGTTTGCCATTTGCGCTGATTTCATGATTTTTTCATAGCTCATAGTGATTTCTTCGCGGTCACCTGCTAAATTCAAATAATACGGAGCATGCACATGGATTTCAATATCGTTTTTCTGGGCGTAATCCTTAATAAAATGTGCTTCTTCTTCGGATAACACATATAATCCACGGACGAATTGAATCTCTATTGCGTTTAAATCAAGACTTTTATGGGTATAGACAATTCCATCCTTGTTCGTACGTCCTTTACAAGATAATGGGATGCCAGCTTGACCGATTCGTATCATTTCATCATCTCCTTATTTTATTTCTATGCATAAAGGGTATTTTTGAATGATAAAAAAAATATTATGCGAGTTCCTCCAAACGACTCATGATATTCCAGATGAGGGTCCGTCCATGGAGTGGAATATTCGGATCGTTTGCGAGTTCATCAAGAATAGAGGTTGCGGAGGCGACACGGAGATCAATAGGGTCGCCTGGTTTTAACAAGATTTGTTTTACTTCTTCTGCCCCTCGTCTAATATTTCTTGGAATCGAATTATCCTCACTAATCATGTTTAAACCATCACAAATCTGATCAATTTTTTTATTATCATCGGGCATTAATACTCACCCCTAGACTTGACCGTAATCACAAAGTAAGATAAAAATATTTGGGCTCCAGATATGTAAGTAAATTGATAATTAAGTCCCGCGATTAGAGAGGTCATTGGATGTACGAGTTTTCAAAAATATTCCTCTGTATAATCGAAATTGTCATAAGAAAACGGAAAGGAAAAAACCAGTTAAAATCAATAAAATTCAGATATTCCTTTACCAAACCAACGATATTTGGGTTACTCTTTAAGATATTCTGCGTTGAGTATCTTAAGGATGTCTGCGGCGATGTTCTTGCCGATTCCATTAACCTGACAGAGGTCCTCTTCAGATGCATTGGCAAGAGATCGAATGCTGTCGAAATGCTGCAGGAGACGTTTTGCAAGCACCGCTGAGATATTCGGCAGACCTTCAACAAGGAATTGCTGTTGCTCAGCAATTGTGTGAGCTGTTTTTTCCCCACGTATAGCGATCGCTCTATCTCCTTCTTTTTGTTCACGTTGTGCCATGATGGAAAGGAAATCTGCGGTTTCTTGAGGGGAATGCGTAGTGATTATGGGGATGCCGAAGTCAACAACGATTGCTACGTAACTACCAAAGATAGCATTATGACTAATGTTTCTCTTTGTAAGAAGCCCTTCTCCTTCAATAAGTAACAGAGGTCTTGAATAAGTCGCTCGAAGGTTTTTCATTTGGACAAAGAGTTTTCCTTCAATAAGTGAATTCAGGAAATCATCTACGGTTTTTCGTTCAACACCAATACGAGAGGAGATGATGTAATCTCCTATGTCGAGTTGTTGAGGTTCGACGATGATGTCTTTTTGGGTGAGGAACCGCATGACCGGGGAGCGGGATTCTCGATGATCAACAATGATTTTAATAGAAGTTTGTTTGGAATATTCATCGAGTTTTGTCTGGTTTTCCTGTTGGAGTACTGTTTGATACACAGTGGTAGGATCTTGGAGTTTTTTACGAAGTGCGGTTCTGAGAACTTCAAGTTCTTGATGCATTCTTCGTTCTTTTTGTCTGCTTGACCAATAGTATGCTTCATCTGGTGTTCCTTTGGCGATGAGGATAATAACCTTCCCCGCCATTTGCCGTGCTGTTCTTCCTTTCCGTTGGATAGTACGTATCTCTGATGGGACTGGTTCGTAGAAGACCACAAGATCTGTTGAAGGAATATCAAGTCCTTCTTCAGCGACCGAGGTTGCAATAAGAACGTTGTATTCATCTTTTTTAAATCGTTTTATGATATCGATTTGTTCTTTTTGTGTAAGACCCTTATCGCTTTCTCTTCGAGCCTGCCCGATGAATCGGACAGGTTTTACGAATGGTATTTTTTCCAGTTGTTTGAGAACATATAGGGAGGTGTCTCTATAATGAGTAAAGACAATAATTTTCGATTCCTTTTTAAGGGCAATTTGGTCTTTTACGATATTGACAATTTCTTGGATCTTTGGGTGTTCGATTTTCAGTGATTTAATATAGGCAATCGCTTCCAGAACATTCGGGTCTCTGAGAATGTCTCGGGATGCTTTACTTCCTCCTTTCGAACCTGCTTCAGTGACCATACGGGCGATATAACTGCTTAAGGCATTGACACCTTGTGTTTGAAGAAGTTCAATGGCATGAATTAGTTTCATAGCCGCGTTTTGTGCTGAGGCCGCCTTAAAAAGGGTTTGTGCTGGTTGTGGGTTGGAACGTATCTCTAATTGTATTTTCTGTTGGACCTCCAAGAGTTTTTTTCGATTAATAAGTGATACTGATGCTGAGTCAAGGACACCGATGTTTTTTAAGATGCTCAGCCGTTCAGCGAGTGCTTTTCTTAGGAGTTGAAGTGTATAACTGAATTCAGCAGGAAGCGGTATTTCTTTCCATTTTATGTCAAGGTCATGTACATATGGTCGCACATCCGGGTCTATTTTTGTTCGTATTTCGATGTTCGTGATCTCAAGGTTTTTACAGACTTCTAGGATCTCAGATAGGTTGTTGCCTGGAGATGCGGTCATCCCAAGACAGCGTCGGTTGCGTTGTTGTTTCTTGAACATATCTGCGATAAAGACATAGGAATAGTTCCCTGCAGCACGGTGCGCCTCATCAAAGATAATACGAGATATTTTTGAAAGATCATACCGTCGTGCAATCAGGTCATTTTCTATCACCTGTGGAGTGGAGACAATGATTCGTTTGCTGTTCCAGAGCGATATTCTTTTCTCCGGGGGGACTTCACCGGTGAAGACTGCGACCGCATCATCAAGAGTAAGAACCGTAGAAAGGGATTGAGCATGTTGGTTGACTAGTGGTTTTGTTGGGGAGAGGAACAGGATGTTTTTATCTGTTGCCAGCTCTTTTGCGATAACAAGAAGTGCGATGATGGTTTTCCCCATGCCGGTTGGGAGAACGACAAGGGTACTTGCGTCTGCTGCAGAGTTGGCGATGTTATATTGATACTCCCGTCGTTCTACAGAGTTTTGTTTAATAAAGTCATGTTGGAGATACACGGAGTTGACATGGAATCAGAGTTTTTGTATGTTTGGGCAAAAGAGATATGATGACCACTCAGCTCGCCCATTTTTCAGCATGTTGCAGCACTCAGTGTGAGATAGTGTTTCATCATTGTGGCCAGTGTTCCCATCCTATGGGATTTTTTAATTGTTTCTACGATACAACTACACAACCTCTTACAAATGTTTAAATGAGTTATGTTGATTCTTTTTTTTGGTAGCAATGGAGTTCCTTTCGATGTCAATTCCCCTCTGGGCAGTTTTTCTTATCTTACTTATTGTGCTGCTCCTGGTCTGGCAATTCATACGTTTTACGTTACGGTTGCTATTATTTTTTTTATTGTTTTTTGTGTTATTGATAGCCTTGGATTTCATTGGAGTGTTTAGTTGGATTCAACAACATATAATTTCACCGTTTCTATAGAAACATAACTGTATAACTTCTTTCTTAAAGCGAATTTGGATAACAGATTTCAAATGAGATGATACAATTCATTGCTCAATTCACCGATCTGTTCTGCGGTGAGATCCTCAACACGTAAATCAAGATACGGGAGTTGATCGATGTCTCCGTATTCTGATTTAATCGTATACCGTATTTTTTTCCTTCGATGGGTAAATAACTGTTTTGTTAAGGTCAAAAAAAACTGTTCATTTTCTACCGTAAACTTCGGTTCAGTATACGGGATGAGCTCTACGATGGAGGCATCTATGGTCGGGGCTGGAGAAAAACAAGACCGGGGAACGTCTTCTAGGATCCGACACCCTGCTTTATAGGAAACACCAACAGTTAGACGGGAATATTCTTTTGTTCCAGGTGATGCAACAAGTCGTAGAGCAAAATCTTTCTGAAAAATCAATATTGCTTTTGAAAAGGTTGATTCTAAAAATTTGAACATGATAGGCGATGATATCTCAAATGGGAGGTTTGAGACAATCTTTGTATATGTCGGCAGTGTTTTAAAATCAACAGAAAGGGCATCATGGCAGATGAGGGTGACGTTCTCTGGAAGCGTGGTCTTTAATTGTTCCACGAGACGTTTATCGATTTCTATGGCAATGACCTGTTTTGCTTGCTGGGCTAATAAACGAGTGATGATTCCTTTCCCAGGGCCAATCTCAAGAACGACATCATTTTTTGTAAGCGTTGCGTACGCAACTTCTCGCTTGGCCACTGAAGAATCAATAAGAAAATGCTGCCCAAACCGTTGTTTTGCCATTCTCTCAGTATTGATGATCACGTGATAATGGCAGCCGGGTGAACACACGGTATTTTTGATTGGGATCGGTTAGTTCTAATTCGATGCGTTTTGAAATAAGTTTATCCGGTGACCTCAGGAAATCAATACGATCCTGCATCTCTTTAAACGTGGTAAATGGCTTCTTTTTACGTTCATCAAGGATTTCAAGCATCATTTTCTTGCCTAAACCCGGTAAGAGTTCAAGGACATGGAATCTTGTCGAAATGGCAGAAGCCTCGTTGAAGAATTTGACATATCGTGCTTCGTTGTTATGGACAATATCGAGTAGCACATAGGGAAGTTCACCATGAGCTGTCGAGGTGAGATCCTCAAAATTAATGCGACCTTTTATTTTCTCAATCTTTGTTCTGAGCGCTGCGTCTTTTCCCACATAGATACGTTCCCCAGTAGTAAAAGTCGCATCTCGTTTTGGTATTAATTCAAGAAAGGTATATTGACTTTCCCCGAGGCCGTAGACAACTGGATTTCGTTTAAACGAAGGGAGATCCCCGCGTCCTTTTGCCAAGTAATCTAAGACATAGACATAATCTTCCACGTTTACCTACCCCCACCACTATACAACAGAATGTTTTTTAACAATCTCTAGTATATTTTTTATTTCTTTATCATTTGGTGTGTATCGTTCTTTTGCAAAGATAGCTTTCACATCGTCCTCTGTATTCGGAAGGATGTCCGCTATTTTATATGCTAATATTTCTTCGATATGGTCAAGTTTCATTAAATCAGAGATTAAATCCTTTGTTTGTTTTATTGTAAGTTTCGCAAATTTTTCTGCGTGTTCTAGTGCTATTCTCTGTTCATAGAGGAGCTCTTTTCGTTCTTTACTGATTTTTCTAAGAATATTTTTTACTTCTGCAATAGATAAAATTTTACTGGTTTCTTCCGTTGAGGTCTCCATTTATAGTACTCTCCCCAAATGGTCCGGTAGCACAAGAAGTGTTTTATGTTTTTTGCCAACGGTGACGCCGACGAGATAAGCGTTTCCCTGCATGCCTTCTATTTTCCCAGTGTATCCTTGGAACCGGTGATGTGGCATGCCTTTATGTACCGCTGAATTAATGTCAATGCTCACGCTTGCTCCAACCTCAAATTGCTGTAATGCCCTTGTTGAAGAGGTAACACCACGGGTTCGTGGTTTTTTTCTCATGATATATCTGCTTTTACTTCGTGTTCCTTTTGATCGTTTCACCATATTTCGTTATTCCCCCTTGACATCGATTACATCGAGTTCTTTTACTGTGCAGGGAATGCCTATGAGTTCACTGAGGTTCGGTTTGGTTTTATCGTTATCGCCAGAGATGAACTCCTTTACATAGGTGCCGGATTCGGCTTCAAGAGTTAACCTGGCTATGATGCCCTCTACCGATTCAATGGTGCAGTTGTAAATGATACGTTCTCTAATCTTGTTGGCCCGACGATGGGCTACTCGAGTTGGTGTCAACTGCTTTATGAGTTTACCCTGTAATGTCCGAGCCACCTTTATAAGTTTTTCTTTATTCAAAGGTTGGGTTGCTTCAAGGGTGACCCGGTAGGTTTTTCTAAATTCTGCTGCTTTGATACGGGCGATCTCCTCTCGATTGGAAAACCGTAAGCAGGTGATTTCAACCTTGTTTTTTGTTTCTTGGTTCGTCTTTTTTTCTAACTCTGCAAGATTAATCGTCCTTTTTTTCGGGTTTTTAATTTCCAGGATAAACGGTCGCCCTGTTCCAAGCATGAGCGCATCAATATCTTCCCGTCCGCTCCCATGGAATGATTCATCTGTTCCTTTGGTAAATTCCAATGCTTTCTGCGCGATGAGTTCTTCGACCGTGGTTTCATAGAGTTTACCGGTGTACTGACATTTCTTGCAGCCTTTACCCTGGCAGATTTGACAGGGCCATTTTGTTTGGGGGATTCCTCTCTGGAGTTTTTTGTATCGTCCATAGATAAAGAGTGAACTTATTTGGAGAGCAACGATGTCATAGACGGTATCGATCACCGCCATGATATCTGGGTTTGGGATATCAACCGTTTTTCCGAGGCGTGGTTCAAGTATTTTTCCGATTTCTCTGTTTATTTCCATTTTAATTGGTTCTGCATCTTCAAACGTTAGGTGTTTCCAGAGACTTTGTTCTCTTTCTTGGATATCTTCATCTATTTTTGAGCCAATCAGAAAGGTGTGAAACTCGTACTCTTCCAGTGCATTTGTGATGATGTCGATAAAATGCGGGATTTCGTCAAGAAGTCCTTGGCATAGCCAGCATTCATTTGGTGCGGTTTTTTTGATCTGATGGAGTTGTTTTTTGATGTTTTGTCCTTTTTGTGAATTATCTCCTTCTCTGATTTCTTTTCTGAATAACCTCCCAAGGCAAGAGTCGCAGAGGCGGTACTCTTGGAGGAGTTGTTCTGCTTGTTTGAGTGTTTGTGCCTTCATTACGGGTGCTGAATGCCCTCAGTTCTTTAAATGTTTCCCCTTCTTTCGTGTTGAAAGATCGCATTGTTCGTGATATCTGGATACAGCCTAATGGAAAAATAATATGCGACGATGTCGTCATATTTCACGATCTGAAAAAAATAACAATATGAGATAATTTTTTTTATGTTAACCAGAGATAGTAAATCGCCCATGCAAGCGCAATCCCAAATGCGATAGGGGCAATCCACCAGTACCATACAGAGTCTGCGACGCCAAGGGTGTACGCAAGGGAAAGAAAGAAACCAAGGATAAGAAATGTCGTCAAAATATCTCTGTATTTCATCTCTGAGGTTCTCCTATATTAAAATTTTTTTTAGCACTGAAAACCAAAAACACGCATGTTGATATAATAGTATCGGAAAATCATTAGTGTGTGCTATGATTTAGAATAACTAAGTCATAGTGAATTTGAACGAATGTTATGATATAATGTTCCTGCATTTCTTTTCCCCAAATTCATGGATATTTAACTATGGGATGAGGCAACGCTTATTCTTTTCAATATCCCTGAAAAATAATTTTTCCATATTTTTTTATAAGAAAGAACCAAAAAAATATTTCTTTAATGCTAAATATCTCTCCTGCAGAAGAAGATATTTTGCAACCCTAACATAACCTTAATTTTTGTTACCAATTGTTTTATTCGTCGATATATTAATATATCATGATAGTAATACAATTACCGTAATCGGGAGAAATAATCTATGAAAAACAAGATACTAATTCTAGGAATAAGTCTTTTGATAATCGGTATGCCACTAGCAGCAGGACTGCATACGCCAGCCTTAAAATCTTTAAAAACTGAAGGAAACACCGTTATTAAAGAAATAGTGCCCAATAAGAACATAGGTAGTAGTCCAACAGCCGATGAGCCTCCAAGCTGGGCGAACGGGAATTTTACTGGTGTCTGGGGAATCGATATCTGGGGGGAATATCAGATACCAATCGGATGGATGTTTGGGTACTATAAACATAACACAAATTTTGGATATTTCTATGCGGCATTTGCGAACTTTGGGTATGAGAATGTCTCTTGGTATATTCAAGGATATTTCTTTGGGCCATTCATGTTTGGAAGCTTAGGGGAAAACGAATCTGCAAACACATCCCTTTTCGTAGGAATCGGTCGGTATAACGAGACGAGTTATTATTGGCGATTAATGGGGGAAACCGGACCAACATTCTTTATGAATGGTGAATATACAAAGTTTGATTAATCAATATCTCTCCTCTTTTTTCAATACACAAATAAAGACAGTAGACAAACTAGCAGTACTCGAGACCGTTAGGATGGTTTCCATTTCTTGACCTTATCTACGTCCTGTTGATATGCTTAATTTTTCCCATTTCTTATTAACTGCGACTGGGAATACCGCGCAGTCTGAAGCATCAGCGTAAGACCCGCGGATGAAAAGTCGCATCTCTTTTTTCTCCCATCAAACCATATCTATTTTTTGTCGCGCGCGGCACACCGCTTTGGATGTGC
>DATLAF010000258.1:0-7067 GCA_035527635.1 Thermoplasmatota archaeon
TCTTTTACGCATAAACGAAACCTCATGCAACATCCCATCCACTCCTCTCTTTGCTGCTTGAAGAAAAGGAGACGGAGATTAAAATAAGGTTGTATCAATTACTGATTTGATTAAAAATTGAATCTGACAAAGTCAAGTTAAAGCCTTTTCTCTTTTTTTCTTTTCTTAAAAGGGATACTAAGAGTAACCGTTGTCGTTTCTTCTCGATAAAAGACAGTTTACTCAGAGGTTTACCGTTGGTTTACCAAATTATCGAAAGAATGTTAGATTTTCTTGTAAAGATTATCAAGATTTAGCTTAAACATGACTTTCTCAAGATCGTTGATATTGAAGGTATATCCTAATTCACTTAGGTAGGTATGCGTCTTGTAAAAAATAATCCATTCTTCTGGAACACCGTTCATTGTTTTATGAATAGCACATTGAAATAAATGTTTACAAAATATAATACCATCTTCAAATGTTAATTTTTCATCGTCGATAATATAACCCCCAATTAAGATTAAATTATTAAAAAAAGAATCATATATTTATTTAAATATTTTCTTATATCTAAAAATACATTTTTAACTATTCTCCTCCAACTAGGATAATTTTTTTTAAAAAAAATGAAATACATGACCTTTTGCTTTTTATAGAAAAACATGATATCATTTAAAGGTCAAAAGAGGAGAACAATAGTGAGTAAGAGAGCCATGAAATCAAATTGGTTCATTTTAAATTGGAGACGATTTTTATCTAGCTCTCTCTTCACAATGTTGGAGATACTTGCCGTAAAGATAAACGTTTTTGACCATCTTCTAACAAAATGGAGGAAACCAGTGCTATTACTTGAAATTCAAATGCTTAACATACTTCCTTCTGAAAAGGTGCTTCATCTGGGCTGTGGTGCATTTCCCTCTGCGACAATCTTGATTGCAAAACAAAAGAAAGCACATGTCGTTGGTATCGATAATAATAATATCGCAGTGAAACTTGCACGATCGTGTATCAAGAAGAAGGCGTTATCGAATCTAGTAACAATTGAACATGGAGATGCAATATATTTCCCGGTTCTTGATTTTGATGTCATCTACATTGCTATAAACGTCTGGCCAATCGATAAAGTGCTTAAACATCTCGCTCAGACGATGAAACCAACGACACGAATTCTTTGTAAAGGATCGCATAAGGATATTGCTACTCTTCTAAAGAACACAGAATTTCAATCCTTATTTTCAACATATTCAACATTAGAATATCCAAAGATCCAATCGTTTATTTTAATGAAAAAAGTGAATATCTAAATAATCGGTCTTCAATATAGAAATCTCATGAAGAAAGAGATTCGCTCTTCGATATTAAAAAAACGTAATAACATGCGTTTTCCGGAAGTATTAAAGAAAAGCAGACGAATTAAAGATCATCTCTTTCATATGGGGGAATTTACAGACGCAAAGACAATCCTTTTTTATATTTCCTATGACAATGAAGTAAATACACACGAAATGATCCAGGACAGCCTTATGATGAAAAAACGAATTGTTGTCCCAAAAACTGATGTAAATACCAGGACAATTACTTGCTCTACACTTACCCAGTGGGATGATCTTAGGCAAGGCGCCTATACCATTTTGGAACCACGACAAGAATGTGTAAAAGAAGTATCTCTAGATACAATTGATTTGATTGTCCTCCCAGGTATCGCTTTTGATTGTCACGGCAATAGAATCGGCCATGGGCTGGGCTGCTTTGATAGATTATTGCAGAAAAAACTTCATGCACATCTTTTTGGCCTGGCATTCGAACTTCAGATTGTTGAGAGTATCCCACCTGAGAAACATGATAAAAAAGTGGAAAAGATTGTTACCGAAGATCGTATTATTAATTGTTCCTAGGTGACGATCTCTTTAAGCCGTTTCGTTCGAATCGCTTTTTGAATCTCCATTGCGATACGCTCACCGTAGCTTATCGATTCACCATACAGATATCCTGAGTGGGGTGTGAATTGCGTTAAGGGACTTCCGGGAATCCTCATAGAAACATCAAAGACGACCATTTCCTCTTTTCCTTTTTCAGCAACCATGGCACCTTGTAATGCAAACGGACCAATAATGCCAGGCGGATATTCTTTTTTTGTCGTTTTAACGAATTTTTCACCAAGGTCAAAGATCGATTCAATGATAGATTCTTTCGTTGTGGCGGCAATATGACCTGTTTCAATAATCTTTGGTTTAAGGTATTTAAGCACTGCTAATTGTTCATCGGCTGGAAGGCGTAACAATCCATCAAGATTAGTTTGCCGACGGGTATCTGTGCCCATAATCTCTAATTCATCATCGAGAGCTGAATAAAAATAATTAAAATTAATCTGCGTCCCAATCACATATTCTTCGATACTTGCTTGATTTAATGATTCCTGAGTAATCATTTTTTTTGCCAGGAGCTGATCTGATTTCTTTTTATAATCTGCAAAACTAGACGCAAAGAAAAATGCGCGTTCATACCCACGAATTGCTTCGTTGACCTTTACAATCGCAAGTCGATCGATATCATGTGGTGATTTGAACAATTGCGGATACCGGATTCCTGCTTTCTGTAACAAATAATATTGGTTTTTTGGAACGTTACGTTCCTCTAGTTTTAACATGGAACGGGTACCAAAAATAGGGACTTTGAAGTTATTTTCAATATCGGTGAAGTCAAAATACACCCAGAAGTACCGATTATGGATAAAGATGGTATTCTCCTCGCGGAGTTGCTCCTGGATATCTTGTCCGGTTATCTTGTTGAATTTATCAAGCACGATGGTCTTGTCAATGCATCCTCGTCCATCAGCACGGGTCTTGTAGTATTTCGTATAGGTTTTATCCCTGCCTTGTTGACAGACCGCAAGCGTGCGAAACCCATGTTTTTTTGCACCCCTGCAGACATCTAAAGCAGAATGCCCCCCAAGGACACCAATGGTGATTTTCTTTGGGTTATACGAATCAACGATTTTTTGAATCTCTTTTCTCTGGATCATAAAACAATCCCTAAATGAATGCATGAGGTAAAAGGCTAGTTGTTTTTGTAATTTACCCTCGTATTTTATCCCGTAAATCGTGGGCGTTTTGAGAGATACAGGGAAAGTGGTAGTTTTTGCTGTGGGAAGTCTTTGATTTGTTTGAAGATTATGTCATGGAATTCTTTCAGTGAATAGGTTTTGTTTTCTCCAAGTTCAGCGGTTCGCACTCGTGGTGTGACTTTTTTTTCAGCTCGTTCTTTTTCACCGACGACGATAATGAAGGGCGTCCATTCTTTTTCTGCGTCACGGATTTTTTTACTCACGCTTTCTTCTCGGTCATCGATATCAGCTCTGATGCAATGATAAGGGGATAGTGCATAAAGTTCCTTTATGAACAGTTCGCAGTCTTTTTGGAATTCGGCTTTCACCGGGATGAACCGCACCTGAGTTGGTGAAAGCCAGAAAGGCAGCATCGGTTTGATTCCTTTGCTCATCTTAATTGCTTCTTTTTCGAGTAACGCGTAGATAACCCGTTCGATAGCCCCTGATGGACTGCAATGGAGGATGAGTGGATTTTTCTGTGTTCCATCCTTATCAGTGAAGGTAATAGCGTATCGTTCACCGTTTTCAATATCGATTTGATCGGTGCTGAGTGCTGAGGCTTTTTCAGAGAGATCAACAAAGTTAAACTCGTATTTCAAAATAAAATAAAAGATACGTTCATCCCACATCTCAAGTAAGATCGGCTTACCGAACTTTTTGACAAGATCAACCATAAACTCTTTATGATTATTATAGAATTCTTTGGTCGTCCGTAATGCCATCTCTATGTCGTTGGTTTGAATGCCGATGTTTTTTAACACACTTAAGCAGAGGTCATAGCGTATGTTGAACTCATCCATCGCCATGTTTAGATTAGAGACCAATGCATGGACATCAGGCATGGTGAACGCTCGTAGTCGCCGCAGCCCTGTGAGTTCCCCTGATTGTTCTCTTCTGAATGAATAACGTGTCAATTCATATATCTTCAGTGGTAAATCCTTGTAGCTGATGGTCGCATCATGGGCCATGAGGAATTGCCCAAAACATGCAGCAAACCGCAGGAAAAACTTCCGTTTATCACTTTCAATCTGATACTGCCGAGCAGGGAATCGCTGTAAATATTTTGATAACGTCGGATGATCCATGTCGTACATAATCGGGGTTTCTACTTCAAGGCCACCATACTCGATAACCCTCTGGGTCACGTACTCTTCAAGTAATTTTTTTATCAATCGTCCCTTGGGGTAAAACCTCATGTTTCCTGCATCTGAGGCAGGTTCGTAGTCCGCTATTTCTAATGTCTGCATGAGTTTCACATGAGGTGGTTCTTGTTTTACTGCCCGTGATTTTTCTTTTTCGTACACCGCGAATTTTTTTAAATTCTCATGACCTTTAAAATTGAATGAATCAATATCGTGCAGCGCTCCATCTGCGGTTAAAATATGCCAATACGAGCTTAACTTCCTCTCCTGTTTCAATGATTCTGTTTCTTCGCTTCCAGGAATAATTTCTCTGGATAATTCTGAGAGTGGATGACCTTTACAGGAGATGGTAAATGCCTTGTACCAGCCGAACGGTGCTCGTTTCACGGTGTATTCTTTGTTTTTTAACTCTTGCTCAATTTCTATTAAGAGTTCCTGAGCTTTTTTTGGAGCCGCAAGATTTGACGACAGATGTGCATAAGGATATACCATGATATTTGCGACTTTAAGCTGTTCTGCTGTTTTTACAATCTGGGTGACCGCCTCAATAACAGCTTTTTTTGGTGATGCCTCATCAACTTTTTCCACGGCGATAAAAACAGTGAGTGCCTCATCTAACCTATCCTTGAGTATTTTTGTTTCTTCAGGGTGAGGAATCGCTTTTTCTTTCACTTCGTATTCGATAAAATCGCTGTGGATGAGTAAGAGCTTCATAGAATCGACCCGTAAAACAAATCAATGCTTTTAAAGCTAGTGATTCCCATCGTTATATGGGGGAGGCGGCGGAGGTGTATACTCCGTAATTAAAAAATTTTTGTTTTACTTGCAATCCCATCTCTCCGCCTAACAAACGAATATGTAATGTAATATAAGAATCTTTCGAAATTTTTTTTCCTTCTGTTGTCTTCGAAAATTTCTCCTAAAAAAAATCAAGAAGAGTGCAGTGTATTATTCTAAAAACCCTAACGCTTCTTCAATGCGTCCCATCTCAATTCCTGTGGTCATGTTTCCGATAATCGCCCCTTTCGTATTTGCCACAAGACCACTCCCGATCATAGGGAATCCATGGTTTACGGTCCCAATCATAACGTCAACATCAAAAACCTTTTCCAGCTGTTGTTTCTCTTCCTCTGTTGTTTTCGGATGACAGAGGCAGCCTTTGTTTGTCACCACTGCAGCCATACCAACTGTTCCAAGAGATGCAATTGTACCTTTTTGAACAGGTACATCAAGGATGCTGCTGATTTTTTTTATAGTCGAATTTTTCAGATCAGGGTGAACGAGTGCTCCATGATCATTGGTTAAAATATCGTTTCCAGCAGCATTGATTATATCTTCAATGGGAAACACCCGAAGTCCTTGTTGTTCAAGAGCAAGAAACGTTTCTTTATTTGTGAACGCAGTAATTATTGCACCAGACGAATTACACGTAAGAAGCGAGCCGATGATCGTCGAATCAGCGATACAGAGTTCAACAACGTTCACATCAAGGATTTTCCCAACGAGCTGTTTGGTCTTTTTTGGTAAACTTTGCTGTAAAAAAACCACGGAATCATTTGTTCGACAGTAGATACCAACGTTTGGATTTTCATTGAAATCAAGCAGCTGAAGTATGGTTTTATCTCCTTTTCTTGTTTTTTAGGTCACAGTTCATCATCATATATAAAGATTGCCTCGATTCAATCACATCGAGAAAAAGAAGAAAAAAAAGATGTTTCTCTCGACATTGGTCCTTGAAGAGTCACCTTTCAATTCGTTTAAAGCGATTCAGTATCTTTCCTGGCATATTCTATCGTCCAAATTCATTTCGTGCTTCTATGCGCATAAAACCACGTTAAATATGGGTGAAATAAACGTGATATTAATCACAATAAAAAAGAAATGAAAAGAAACCGCTGTTTTCTCTGACGAGGAAAGAAACCGATGATGAGGTACATATCTCATGCCGAGGGAATCAACACCTCGTGAAGCAAGGCCTTGACCTGGGTGGTGTAATGAAAACCGTCGCTGGAGATCTTGGTGGATATGGTGGTGGTCATAAGATTGCTGCTGGTGCCACGATTGCATTTGGAAAAGAAAAAGAATTCCTCCAAAAGGTTGATACGTTGCTTGTTCAGCAGATGCAGGGGGTAATATGAAGGCGTTGTGTACCATTATCTTGGAGTTTGAGAGCGCAGAAAAAGCAAAAATGGTGCTACGGTCTATCCAGGCGGATGATCAGGGGTTCGTAAAATCAAAGGTTAAGGGAAAGACGCTTGAGGCGGTCGTGGATAGTTCGTCTGTCGCCTCGTTGCTTCATACTCTTGATGATTATCTTGCTTGTATCTCGGTTGCTGCTGAGATTGTAAAGAAATAACGAGTTGATATCGACCCGTTTCATTTGTTTTGTTTAAAAGGAAATGCTCTTTCCTTCGCCTACAGCTCTTCATGAAAATAAATATTGGTGATAATATTTAAATACGACTGTACTGTTCTAAATCTAAGGGAAAAAATTTTAGAGGAAGGAAGAATGAAAAAGAAACTAGTAGGAATTGTAATTTCTCTGCTGCTAATGGGAACCACCGTACCTTTGATATCGTCTTCATATGATGATAATCATCCTGTTCTGGCTGGTGAAATCATAAAAGAAGAGGACTGCGGGTGTGAATCAAATCAGGTTCTCACCTATCAAATAACCGTGGATGAAACCATAGGTCAATCACCAAAACCAACAATAGCAGATGATTTACCACCATATTTCAACTGGAGAGATAAGAATGGAACCGATTGGACAACATCTGCAAAAGACCAAGGGAGCTGTGGAAGCTGTTGGGATTTTGCAGCAATAGGGGCTTTGG
>DATLAF010000259.1:0-2387 GCA_035527635.1 Thermoplasmatota archaeon
CACAGTTATTTTTATGTACTATGGAAATCCGACGTGTATTAATCAACAATACCCTGAAAAAACATGGAATTCTCGTTATAAAGCAGTATGGCATTTGAACAATAATCCAATTGGAGCAATTCTTGATTCTACCATAAATAATAATGACGGTACAAGCCATGGTAGTATGACTTTATCAAATCTTGTTGACGGAAAAACAGGGAAATGCCTTGAGTTCGATGGCATTAATGATTATATCTCTGTGTCAGATTCGTCCAGTCTTAAACCGACGGATCTCACTCTTGTTACTTGGTTTCGACCTCAGGCACAGAATCCTACGGAAGGAAATTTTGTCGCAAAGCACTGCTATGACTTCTGGGGCAATGCTGCTGGTCATACCTATGCCCTATGTATGCGACCAGGTAATTTAATCGCAGGAGGGATAGAAACTGATACGTATGAGCAAGCTGTATACTTAGGACTTTCCCCTCTCACTTTAAACACCTGGTTCTATCTTACCCTGACCTTTGATGAATCAACAAACACTGGTCGTTTCTATGTTAATGGCGTCCTCCAAGAAACAAAAGTTGTTGATAGTAGCGCCCTTTGGTATAATAACCCTTGGGATTTTACCATGGGTGGTTGTCGATGGAGTAGTGGAAATGAGCAAGTAATCAACACATTCTTTAATTGTAGATTAGATGAAATCAAAATACTAAATACACTATTAAGCCCTGGATGGATTTCAACAGAATATGCAAATCAAAATAATCCTTCTGGTTTCCTAAGTTTTGGACCCGAAGAACAAGGCCCCTAAACTTTTTTTCAATCTTTTTTTTTGGAAGATCATAGTGACGAATATTTTTCGGAAGTCTGTAATTCAAAAAAAGTAAAGTATTTCATCGATAGTGCTATTGTTATCGTTTAGAATAAGGTTTATGAACCTCTTAGTATTGAGGAATTTCAAAAGGATGAAACATGAAGAAAGTATTTATTACGGGAGTTACAGGTCAAGATGGTTCCTATTTAGCAGAACTTCTTCTGAGCAAAGGGTACGAAGTACATGGATTAATAAGAAGGGCAAGTACATTTAACAGAGAACGAATCGAACATCTCCACAAATATCATGAAGACAACGATAAGGGATTACTTCTGCATTATGGAGATATGACTGATGCGACGAGTCTTTTACATATTTTGAAGGAAGTTGAACCTGATGAAGTCTATCATCTTGCTGCACAATCACATGTTCAAGTATCATTCGAAGTACCTGTCTATAGTGCTGATGCAGATGCAATAGGAACATTACGCTTGTTGGAAGGAATTCGTTCTGCGAATCTTATTGAGAAAACAAAAATATATAATGCTTCTACGAGCGAATTATTTGGTTCGTCGCCAGAGAAACAAAATGAAGAAACGCATTTTTATGCAAAGTCGCCCTATGCTGCTGCGAAATTATATGCGCATTGGATTTCTGTCAACTACCGTGAAGCCTATCATATGAAAATATGGAATGGTATTTTATTCAACCATGAATCTCCCCGGCGAGGAGAAAATTTTGTCACCAGAAAAATCACTATTAGTATCGCTAAAATCCTTGCCGGAAAACAAGATAAACTGTATATGGGAAATATGGATGCAATGCGTGACTGGGGGTATGCACCAGATTATGTCGAAGCAATGTGGATGATGCTTCAACAGAAAAAACCTGATGACTTTGTTATTGCAACAGGTGCAACTCATAGTGTCCGAGAATTCATAGAATACGCATTTAAAGAAATAGGGATTACAATAGAATGGAACGGAAAAGGTGTTAATGAAGTCGGTGTCGATTCAAAAACAAAACGTGTTTTTGTGGAAGTGTCCCCTAAGTATTTCAGACCAACCGATGTTGATTATTTAAAGGGTGATTCTTCAAAAGCACAAGCTATTCTTGGATGGAAACCGAAGGTATGTTTTGAAGAACTTGTCAGAATCATGGTTCACGCTGACCTACAAAAAGAAGGAGTTAAAATGGATGGTATTTAATACAATAACCCACTGTCGTATCTGTGGAAATACCGATTTAGTTCAAGTTGTCAATCTAGGGTTTCAAGCATTATCTGGGCGTTTCCCGGTTGTGGGAACAAGCGATCCTTTATCCGCTCCGCTTGAGCTAGTAAAATGTGATGGTGAGGATTCATGTGGACTACTCCAATTAGCACATAATATTCCACTGAGTGAAATGTATGGAGCAAGTTATGGATATTTATCTGGATTGAATCAAACAATGAGCAATCACCTGAAGGAAATTACTTTATATGCTCAGCAACTTGCGCATATCCAGAAAGATGATATCGTTCTTGATATAGGAAGCAACGATGGAACGTTATTAAAATCGTATACAGTTAAAGGAATTAGACGGATGG
>DATLAF010000260.1:0-11160 GCA_035527635.1 Thermoplasmatota archaeon
GTCAGCCATAGTAAAAATGGCCGTGGTCTTGGTCGCGGTGTTTTCATTAATCATCGCGGCAAACGCAGGAAATGTATCCAATAGTGTACAAAATAATAAAACCACACCCATACGTACTACACTATTCGATTTTTATGCCAACATCACTTTTAACGTGTACGAAGGCGAAGGATGCGGTTGCGTCCCACTTCGAGGGGTACCAATAAATGCGACAGGCAGAGACACCGATCATTCTACGTCCGGGTTGACTGATGACAACGGTCAATGTGTTCTCCAACTTGAGTATGATAAAACCTATCGAGTGAGCATGGTAGAAGAAAACCATGAATCAGTTCTTTTTGACTTCGTAGTCATTGACAACCAAGAATTCTGGTTTCATATGAAAGTCATAGAAACCTCAATACATGTACCTTCATTTCTGCAGATGATGCTCCAAAAAATATTCGTAAAAAAATTAACAACATTAGTCTAGTTATAGAACAACATGGCATCCCAAAAGGACGTCTTCGAAACCGTTTATCAACGTGCTTTTGACTATGAGGCAAAATTAGGAAGTTGCCCGCAATGCGTCCTTGCTGCTCTGAAAGAAACACTCAATGTGGGGGATGAATCAATATTTCAAGCAGCTCATGGACTGACAGGCGGCACTGCATTATCATCAAAAGGGACATGCGGAGCACTCGCTGGTGGGATGATTGCTATCAGCTCTCTAACGAGGAGAACATATTCAGAGTTTAGCCAAGGACAAAAAAAACGACTTGTGTTTAAATACACAAAACTTCTGTACGATAGATTTATCGAAGAGTATGGGTCACCACTTTGTTGCGATGTCCAGAAGAAGATATTTGGGAAAAGCTATAATCTGCTTGATAAACAGGACTATGAGACATTTGAGAAAGCAGGTGCACATATTGATAAATGCACCAGTGTCGCAGGCAACACCGCACTGTGGACCGCTGAGATTATTCTAAACAAACTCAAGCCTGAACAATTAAAGGGATAACTATTTAAATTTTAAGAATAATAATATGGTTAGGGATAGTATGGGGAAAAACCAAAACACGGTTCGAGGCGTTCTTAAGGTTGTGTTGATTTGTGCTGCATTCCTAACTCCATTATTTTCTATTACGGGAGGGGCGATTCAGGAACAAACCTCTGATGCTATTACGATGACGTATTCGTTTCCGACTCCAAGTATTTCAAAAATTACGATAAAAAATGATTACTACGACCAAATACTCCTCCAGGAAGCACCCTGCTCAGGAAATCCTGGCGAGCCTTTTCTACCGACAAAAGGAGTCTATCTTCTGCTCCCGGCTGATACCAAGGTCGATACCATTACCGTTACAGGAGATAAAATATTTGTTGGCTCAGGGTTTCATATAGTCCCCTGTGGAAAACCAATCCCGATTACTCCTGATGCAGTTGATGCAGTTCCGCTCCCAGATAAAACGGTCTATGCGTCTAACGATCCGTTCCCAGGCCGATCGTTCTCCGAGGTTGGTGTGTATCAGTTCCGAGGCTATTCAATTCTTGTCCTGATGCTGCATCCGGCTCAGTACATTCCTCGAACAGGGGATTTATTCTATTACTCCATCATGAAGGTAACGGTTTCTTTAGTAAAAGAACCTCATGAGCTTTCACTTTACCGAAGTTTGCCACAGGACCGTAGTGAGCTGGTCACAAAAATTGAGAACCCTGCTGTGGAAAGCACTTACCAAGCTCATGTACCAAATAAGATGATATCTTCTCAGTATGATCTTCTGATTCTGACAACTGAGAGCTTGAAAAGTGGATTTCTCCCACTCGCCGCACAACATAATGCCACAGGAACCAGAACGATCATTCGGACCCTTTCGGATGTTGGTGGAAACACCCCAGAGGGCATCCGAGAGTATGTTAGAACGATGTACTCAACGCTAGGTATTCGTTATTTACTGTTAGGTGGTGATAGTGAGGTAATCCCTGCGAAAATGCTCTGGGTTGAAGGGATGGACGAGAACGTCACTCCCTATGAAACAGATATGCCGGCCGACCTGTATTACGCGTGTCTGGATGGCACCTACGACTTTGATGGAGATGAAAAGTGGGGTGAACCAAATGATGGAGACAACGGCAGCGATGTTGATCTCATAGCAGAAGTGTACGTCGGTCGAGCTTGCGTAGACAACATCGATGAGGTGAATAACTTCGTCCATAAAACAAATGAGTATCTCTCTCTTACATCATCTGAAACCTATCTTGGCGAAGCCACATTCGCTGGTGAGTATCTTGGTGACTATGGAATCGCCTCGTTCGGCGGAACTACTCTAAACCAACTCATCAATGGATCAAGCGACAATGGTTTTACAACTGTGGGAATACCAGCGAGCTCGTATACCATCGATAGACTCTATGATGAGAATTACCCTGGATTCGACCCAGAAAATCCCTGGGGCACTGGATGGCCAAAAGAAGAAATAATCAACCGGATCAATAACGGTGTTCATCTGGTAAACCATGATGGCCACGCCTATTATGAATATAATATGAGAATGTACAATGGGGATGTTAGTGCGTTAACCAATGATCACAACTTCTGTTTCGTGTATTCACAAGGTTGCATGTCAGGAGGATTTGATAATCCTCAAGGCGGTGATTGCATCGCTGAATATTTCACGGTGAAAAGCACTCATGGCGCGGTTGCAGGGATCTGGAACGCACGATACGGCTGGTTCTGGTCCTATAGCACCGATGGGGATTCACAACGCTTTCATCGACAGTTCTGGGATGCAGTCTTTGGAGAAAATCTCAAGGAAATTGGGAAAGCAAATCATGACTCTAAAGAAGATAACTTATTCCTCATCCAACGGTCCTGGTCCTGCATACGCTGGTGTTATTACGAGACCAACCTGTTTGGGGATCCAGCGGTTGCATTCATCAACGCATCAGGGCAGAAGCCATCGCTCCGCATCACAGGGGTGAAAGGGGGCAAAGGAATCATAACTGCCTCTGTGCTTAACGAAGGAGAGGCGCCCGTGAGTCATATCCCATGGAGTATCGCTATCAGTGGTGGAATACTTGGTTTTATCAACATATCTTCCGATGGTTCTCTTGAATCACTTGCAATTGGAAGCATTACGACGGTACAACCGGAAAAGACCATTCTTGGATTCGGAAAAATCTCTATTCAGGTAACTGTCAAGTACGCGGAGCAGTGGAACGGCAGGGGATTTGTCCTTGGTCCATATATTATACGAGTCTTTTCTATCAACGAACCATAAAAAATAGATAAAAATGATTAGACGCGATATCGTTTTTTTTATCTGCAATAACCAACCAGTTCAGTGAATAAACAATAAAAGTACCATTGCGGTTCTCCTATCTACCATGGCAAAGAACATTCTGAACAAAATAAAACTTGTTCTTCCATTCATTGGACTTATTATCCTTGCCTACATCGTTTACTCTCTTGATACGCAAAAAATCATTACATCGTTTCTTTCCATCGAGCCGATATTTATTGTATACTCTCTACTACTCACCATTCCGCTTCTTCTCATCCGAAACGTAACATGGCAAATCATATTAAAAGAACAAAAAATCACGGTCGGGTTTTTCTATACTATCAAAATCTACCTCATTGGTGTATTCTATGGCAGCATCACCCCAGGATACGCTGGACAGCTGATGCGTGTCCCGTATCTAAAAGAAAAAACCGGGGAACCATTTGGAAAACTCTTTATTAACACCATTATTGAGACGTTCGTCCATTCGTTCTCCCTGTATGGAATGATGTTTTTTGGGGCGGTCTTGGTAATCGGTTTGCTACCAGAACTACTTCCAATTACTATTGTAGTATTGCTTGCCTTTTCTCTTTTAGCAATATATTTTACGAAAAGAGAGTGGGGTGAAAAATTCTTCAAAGTCATTATTACTTATCTTATCCCAGGAAAAATAAAAATTCATTTTAACGCACTTGTTAATACCTTTTATAGTGACTTCCCACGGTTTCAGGTGATGATTCTTCCCTTTGTATTAGGTATTATCACCTGGGTAATTGTTTTTTCACAAGAGTATTTGATCCTGCTGGGATTAGGACTTGAAATCCCGTATTTTGCCTTCCTTTTACTTTTTCCAATCGCCAATGTAGCAGGTTTTATCCCAATCACTATAGGGGGATTAGGAACACGAGAACTTACCGCTATTTTCATTTTTACGACGATGTTCGCAGTTGCAGAAGAACAGATTCTTGTATTGTCGTTGGTCGGTTTTTTTGTCACGGACCTTTTCCTGGCATTTGTTGGATTTATACTCTCCCTAACTGAATCTCGTCTTACAACAAATTCACTTGACATTTTTGAATGATATCAGTCTCATCCTCTGCATTTCCTCTGTCGCTTTCCACCCTGGATCTATTGTTAGAAAAAAGCATCAACCCTCTCCGAGGCTAACGCGTTTTGCTGCACCGATCCCAGGGATGCTGAGATGTTTTGCTATTCTATCTATGATCTCCGTAGATACAATCGTTAAAACAAGATAGATGACTGCAATCATTGCAAACGCCTCAAGATAACGGAAGGTATGTGCTGCTATGAACTTCCCTTCGAAGGTTAACTCGTAGACTTGGATGATGTACGCAATCGATGAATATTGCAGGAGATAAATAAATTCGTTTGACCAAGCAGGTATAGAGATCCGTAACGCTTGAGGGAGGATGACATGTTGGATTGATTGAAGCTTGTTCAAACCAAGAGACCGAGCAGCACTCATCTGACCAGATTCGACAGATTGAATCGAGCCCCTTAGATATTCAGCTTGGTACGCTCCACTGTTAAGAGATAATCCAAGCAACGCTGCTTGCAGAGGAGTAAAGATAATACCGACCGAAGGAAGACCGAAATAAATAATGAATAATTGGACAAGAAGGGGGGTTCCACGGATCAGCTCGATGTATCCGACGCAAAAACCGTTTACGATTGTATTGCCATAGACCCGACCAAGCGCAAGTGTAATACCTAAGAAAAAACCAGCGGTAATGGAGATAAAGGTAAGGAGCAGTGTATATCCTAAACCACTCAGAAGATCTGGCAGTGAATTTAAAAAGAATTGAATAAAATCAGTTGCCATTTACCCTCCAGTTTCTTCTTCACCATATAACACACCGATTCTTCCAAGGAACTCCTTGGTTCGTGCCACTTTTGCATTCGTAAACATCTCTTTGGGCGCGCCTTGTTCAACAATCACCCCGCCTTCCATAAAGATTATTTCATCAGCGACGTTTCGTGCAAATCCCATTTCATGTGTCACCACCAGCATTGCGACCTTGCCACATAGTGATTTCATCACATCAAGGACGTCGCCGATAAGCTCAGGGTCGAGTGCTGATGTTGGCTCATCAAATAAAATGACATCCGGGTCCATTGCCAATGCACGCGCGATTCCTACTCTTTGCTTCTGCCCACCTGAAAGCTGTGCAGGATATTGAGTTGCTTGGGCTTTTAAACCAACTCTGGAAAGTTCTTTCATTGCTCGCTTTTGTGCTTCTTCTTTTTCTATTTTTTTTACTTTTTCTAACCCGATGCTGACGTTTCGTAGTGCAGTAAGATGATTAAACAAATTAAAATCCTGGAAGACAAATCCGATCTTCTCACGCATTTTGTTGATGTTGGTTTTTGGATTGGTTATTTCTTCACCGTTAAGCCATACGTGGCCCTTGTCAGGAGGGCTGAGTTGGTTGATGCAGCGCAGAAGTGTGCTTTTCCCAGTTCCGCTAGGTCCGATGATAACCTTTGTTTGTTCTTTTTCCATGGTAAATGAGACGCCTTTAAGAATCGGGACCTTTCCATATGATTTATAGATATCCTTTACCTCAAGCATTGCCATAAAAATTTCTCCTCTGTTTCATCGGTGAACCTCCGCTTGATATCCTGCCATCTGATATTTCTTTTCGATATAGCGAAGGGTTTTATTTGCGCTAAACACAAGCACGAAATAAATGATTGCGATAAGCAAAAACACGATAAGGACGAGGTCTGGGTCTCTGACTTGGATATATCGACCTTGCCGCATCAATTCAATCACACCAATTCCAAAAGCAAGGGAGGTATCTTTGAGAAGAATTGTAAATTCATTTGACCATCCAGGGATTGAGAGTCGAAGCATTTGCGGTATTATCACATGGCGGATAGCGTTTAATTTATTCATCCCTAGCGAGAACGCTGCATGTATTTGACCTTCAGGGATGGAATTGATTGCCCCGCGGTATATCTGTGCTTGATACGCTGAACTTCTTAGCCCTAAACCAAGCACTGCAGCGGTGAATGCATCAAAGTTGATACCAACCTGGGGGAGCCCAAAATAAATGAGAAAGAACAATACTAAAAGAGGTATACCCCGAAGGACTTTTTCATAGATAAGAATTAAATAAGCAAGCGGGCGAGCGGCATAGGACCGACCAGTTGCAAGAACGATTCCAAGAATCGTTCCAAGGATGATACCAACTGCAGTAAGAAGAAGAGTAACAGTAAGACCATCAAAGAGTGAGGGGAGTGATTCTATCAGCGTTTCAAGGGCCAATGGATCACCCCATATCCACGTTATGTCGCAAAGTACTGTTCAATAAGATCTGACCAATAGGTCGTTGCCATGACCGCTGTCAACCCCGTGTTGATCTTATTTACTAACTCGGTATTACCTTTTTCTACCGCAAATCCATATGATTCATTCGTGGTGATATTCAATATTATTTTAACATTACCGTTCGTCTCAAATTCTTTTGCAACCGGTGAATCGATAACGATAGCACCAACCCGAGAAGGTCCAATAATTAAATCTGCAACAGCGTCGGTATATAAGTCATAGCTCCTAAAATTATCAGTATTCAATTTTCCGGTTGCGACAAGTGTATCGTTCACCCAAGCCCATCCTGTCGTCCCAGTTTGAGCACCAACCGTGTAATTTTTTAGATCTTCAACGGTTGTTATATTTACGCCAGCACCTACTTTCACGAGCACTGCTTGATTCGCGTCATAATACGCAGAGCTAAAATCAACCTGTTGCAAACGTTCATCAGTAATTGTCATTGCCGCGGCAATAACATCTATCTTCCCAGTTTGTAATGCTGGTATCAAAGAATCAAACCCAATGTCTTGGACTTCAACAACATATCCCTGGTCAGTTAGGATCTTTTTAATCAGATCAATATCAAATCCGATAATGTTTCCTTTTGCGTCTTTGTACTCAAAAGGAGCAAAATCTGCTGATGTGCCTACGATGATTTTATTTTCTGTTTCTTGCGTGCATCCTGATAAGGCAACAACACCTAGAACCATTGCACTTACCAAGACCATTGATACTACTTTCTTTTTATCCATCTTAACCAACCTCACCCTTGTGGTTTTAAACATAATAGGTAAAGTATTATTTAAATACTATAGTTTTTCATAAGATAGCATTATAAAAGGAAAAAATTAATTTCATTGCTTGGTGAGGTACTCAATAAGTCCTGGCGTGATAACAGGTTTATTTTCAATGATAGGATACCCAAACGGTAGGATGGTTGAGTGAATTTGGTCATGGATGACTTCTACTTCTCCTGCGATTTCGATATCTTTGAGGTTCAAGCCAAGGCAGATTGCTTTTGTAACAAATACGGCACCATCAATGGAGAGCTGGTGTTTTCCAAGGTGTCGCGTTTGGAAACTTGTTTTGTCACTAATAAGTTTTTTTGTCCGACCGCGTGGTTTTTCGTAACCAAGAAGTCCTCCAATGATGAGTGCATCTGTAGTTAAACAATCCTTTGGCGTAAGAGGTTTCTTTGCTTGAGGATCAAGGACGATACATTGTTTATTGTAGAATACGTTTTTTGCTTTTTCTTTTTCAACGGATCCAAGCTTCTTCAAGATTCGTGCAGTTTTATTTTCAGTAACCCTCGTGAAAACAAGATTCTCCCCCCAGAGTTTTGCCGCGTGTTTGTACTCAAGCAGTAACCATTCAGAGAGTGTTGATTCGCAGTGTTCGATGACAAGGAGTGGTTGTTTTTTCATAGGTCAAAGAATGCGTACGGACGAAGGGGGTAATAATAGTTCCTGCGAAAAAGTATTTGAATCAGATGCGTATCGATGGTGTGGTGCTATGGATAAAGTAGGGACATATGAGGTTCAAGGCTTCTCGAAAGCCCGTCAGGATATCACGGTTATTTCCCAAGAAGGAAAACAGCGGTTGAACATCTATGCGTTATTGGAGATTGATGTGACCAAGGCTCGTGAGACCATCGCTGCTTTAAAAGGAAAAGAGGATATTTCGTTCACCAGTTGGATCATTAAATGTGTCAGTCAAGCAGCCCATGAACATAAACAGGTGAACGCCTATCGATTAGGTCGGAAAAAAATCGTATTCTTTGATGATGTTGATATCCCAATCCCGGTAGAACGAGACGTTGGCGGTGAACTACGGCCGCTTGCCTATATTGTTCGTAAAGCAAATGAAAAAACCGTCCTAGAGATCACGAAAGAAATCCGTGTGATACAGCAACAAGCAATTGATCAATCGACTGAGGTTCTTGGAGGGGATCTTACTCGTTTGGAGCAATGGATGATTCGTGCACCATTCTGGTTGAAGAAACTAGGAGTCCGCCTATTGAGACAACGAGGGTTATTAAAAAAGAAACATCTGGGAACTGTCGGGGTCACCTCGATTGGGATGAAAGGTCGTTTCCCCGGATGGGTGATTGGAATGGGTGGACCAATTGCGACACTTGTTGCGGTGGGAGGGATTATGAAGAAACCAGGGGTGATTGATGACCAGATTCTTATCCGTGATTATCTGCACATAACCATTACCGCTGATCATAGTATCATCGACGGAGGACCGTTGGCGCGATTTATCTCAAGGCTAACGGAATTATTAGAATCTGGGTACGGTTTATAGAAAATAAAAAATTCTTCTACGATATACAGAACCTGTTTAACCAACATCAAAGCAACAAGTAAAAAAACAACGTATTTCATGGTCATATTTCCTTTTGTAATACATATATTGTCCAGGGTGCAATCCGTGTCTCATTAACCCAGTGATATGGTTCCTGACCGGTTGCCAACGGTTTATAGGTATTGATGATGCGTAAGCCTGCGTCTTTATACACTTTTTTATACTCTTCCACAGAGCAGAAAATATCATCACACGGTCGTTTATCTTTGATATCGGTCGTAATGATGCGAACGATATCGCCACTTTTTGCCTTTGCATTGTCTGGGAAGTCTTTTGTGGTAAATGACGCCCATTCATGGGTGTATATCTCTGGTGATGAGACAAGGTTTATTATGCATCCGTTTTGTTTTAAAAGCATTGATAAACCTTTAAAGAGCATGATTTTTTTATTCATAGTTGGGATGTTATCAAAGGTGAATGCAGACAGGACAAGATCAAAGGGCAAGGGTGGTAATCGGTCAAAGTCACCATCAACGATACAGTGGTAATCTCCGGTTGGGTCAAGTTCTTGTGCGATGGTTATCATCTCTTCTGAGATGTCGATTCCAACGGTGTTAAATCCAAGTGTTTGAAGAAACCGTGTCGAGCGGCCAGTTCCACAGCCGAAATCGAGTGCGTTTTTTCCGTAGGTATACTCAGAGATTATCCTTGGGAGATCTCTGTAGGCGAGATAATAGGTTTTATCAAACTTGAGTGTTGCATATGCTTTTGCCCGTTGTGCGTCTTCATAGATGTTGGAAAATTTCATTCGAGTTCCCTTTTTCATCTGAGGAGCAGGTACATTATCATTGTTTAAAATAACTTATTGTTATGATTTTTATGATTGAAAGAGGTCTGTTGTATAATGAGATCGGTATTCAGTATATTCTGATTTATCAGAAAAGGTTAAATGTTGCGATTTATATCACTGGCAGCAAGGTAAGGATAATGCCGAAAAAAAACAAAACGGAATCCTGCTGTCCTTCAAAGAATCAACCAGTAGGGTGCTGCACAGTCGAATCCGTCGTAAGCGTTGATGACAGAGGACAGATGGTGCTCCCAAAGGAACTTCGACAAAAAGCTCACATTAACGCTGGTGATAAACTTGCGGCAGTTGCCATGGAAAAGGATGGAAAAATATGTTGTTTATCATTAATTAAAGTAAATGAAATCGAACCTATGGTCAAAAAGATGCTTGGTCCTATCATGAAAGAAATACTCTAAAATCAGAGATGAGTTCAATGGAAGATAAAAAAATAAAAAAGAAGGTACGAGAAGGATATGCGAAAATTGCCAAACAAGAATCAACCTGCTGCGGATCAGGAAAGGTGTGCTGCGGGAAGGCAAACTCACCTGAAGAGATCAGTAAAAAAATAGGCTATACCAAGGAACAATTACAATCGGTTCCTGACGGGGCGAACCTTGGTTTAGGTTGCGGAAATCCCACAGCTATTGCATCCCTAAAAAAAGGCGAGGTTGTTCTTGATCTTGGATCTGGGGCTGGGTTCGATTGTTTTCTTGCTGCAAACAAGGTAGGGGACACCGGGAAGGTCATCGGTGTTGATAAGACACCTGAGATGCTCAATAAGGCCAGAGAAAACGCAACTAAAGCAGGGTATCGTAACGTCGAGTTTCGATCCGGGGAAATTGAAAACCTCCCGGTTGAGGATACCTCTGTCGATGTAGTTATCTCCAATTGTGTGATCAATCTTTCTACCGATAAAAAGAAGGTGTTTCAGGAAGCGTTTCGGGTACTAAAACCTAGAGGGAGAATTGCGGTATCCGATATCGTTTTGCTCAAAGACCTCCCTGCTATAATTAAAAATTCAGTCGAAGCATATGTTGGCTGTATCTCAGGTGCTATCCACAAGGACAAGTATCTGCAATTCCTCAAGGATGTCGGTTTTACTGAGATAAAGGTGACGAATGAAACCTCATATCACCTTGATGTAATGATTAGCAAACCAAGAACACAAGCTCTCCTTGAAGAGACGGGCATTACGTTAGATGAATTTAAAAAATTCGGAGGGTATTTTGTAAGTATAAAGGTCATGGGTAAAAAACCTTAGACATTTTGGGTTAGTTGATTTCTTACTGTTGATAAAAATGAAAGGCGACTGAGATTGGTTTGCTCGTTTTAATAAAAGTGCCACGTTCTTGTTCTTCAAACGCCTGTTGAAGCTTTGCTTCTCCATTGAAATAAGTAAAAAA
>DATLAF010000261.1:0-3841 GCA_035527635.1 Thermoplasmatota archaeon
TTTGGAAAAATCATTGAAAAAAGACCATGGCACGTGGTCCTTGTCATCGTCCTTATAACAATTGGTTTTTCTCTGTGTATTCCGTCCTTGTCTTTTAAAACAAATTTTGAGGATTTCGCCCCAGACAACGAACAGGTCAGAGCGAACAATCGTATCACTGAATATTTTGGGATGGATACCCAAACAATAATACTATTTATTCAAAAACAACAAACAGAAAGTACGATTAGTCTTCAAGCACTACGGGATCAGTATGATCTTCAAAAAGAACTAGTAAAAATGCCTGAAGTAAGTGGGACGATATCCACCCTCACCTTTATCGATATGGTCTGTCAAATGGAGTTTAATAAAACAGTGGAAAACTGTAGCGATGAACAACTCAAGATTGCGATGGATGATCTTCTCAACGAGCCATCTTCAAGCGAAATGACCCTCTTCAAAACCGATGACCCCGATGAACCAGTTGATTATTACAAATCATTTTTACGCTTGAAAGGAAAGGCGGTGGAAAGCGCAGATATTAAAAACTGTTACATCTTAAAAGATGAAAAAAATTTTACCTTTTCATTTGAAGTCTATTCTCTTTCAGATTTACAGTCAACGGTTAAACCACCGTTTTCTCGAACGAATACCATGGAATGGTATCTGGGATTTGAAAACTCGTTACTCCCGCCCGAGTTTACAATGGGATATCAAATTGCTGCACGGATTGAGCCAACAGTTCCTCGATGGGAAATCGGAAAAGGATTATTAGAGAATCTGCAACAACTTATACAAAAAAGCAGAAGCCACGATCTGACATCGTATAAAACAACAGCGTATCTCTGGATCAATCCCCCTGGTCAAGAAATGTTTTTCCCAATTCAACTTCGTACAGGAAATGTTACCTTTGACTCTGGAAGAAATAGAATTAATGTCATTGTCTCACGGCAGGAGCTTAGAAGCTATGGTATTCCAATTCAGTTTGGATCGTTTGTGCTCCCTGCAAAATTAACTAATTTTTCTGCAGGAGTTCGATACTATCAAACTCCGGTGCTCCACCGCCCTGGTGGACGTATCGTGGTAAACACCAGTTTTTTATTTGATCGTATCGAGCGACTCCAATCGAAACCATTAATCGGGAAGTTTGTTTCGCGCGTCCTTCAAAAATATGACATTAATCTTGATGATTTTTCAGATCTTACAGTGAATATGCAAGGTACCGACTCACTTCCACCTACTTTCTCATTAACCTCAGTTCAAACACTCTGGTCTCAGGCGGATAATGTACCAGATACCGGTGTTTCAACAACCATTTTTCCTTTGATACCACAGTTTTTTAATGATTTGCGTGTAAATGCTTTATCGTTTATTTCAAGCGATTATACGCAGTCGAAAAACCCATATGCGAGTATCTTTTTAGTCCAACTTAATTTGGATAGTAGTGATTCAGGGGAAGTCGAAAAGGTTAATAATAATATCGTCAAAAAGATCAATGAACTGGACACACAATACAGTAGTATTTCTATTCAAGCGACTGGGGAAGGTATCGTAACTACACAGATAAACGACGTCGCGATGCAGGCAATGACGATAATTGGTCCAGCCATATTTATTATCATCCTTTGTATCTTGTTTCTTGCTTTTAGAAAACCGTCCTATGTTCTTCTTCCTATTCTCGTATTTGCTTTTTCATGTGTGTGGTTGTTTGGGACCATGGCTTTGCTTGGTATCTCATTTAACATCATCGCCGTCGCACTTCTTCCCCTAAATATCGGGTTAGGTGTCGAATACTCTGTAAACATCTTGTATAACTATCGGATAGAGCTAAAAAAAGGTCGAACTCCGGCAGAGGCGATTCGACTGTCCATAAAAGAAGTTGGTATTGCAATCTTTTTAGCTTGGTTCACAACGTTTGTCGCATTTCTTTCGTTCCTGAGTGCGACGCTCCCGCCAATAAGAGACTTTGGGATTTTCCTAGCTTTGGGTATCACCTATACCTTCCTTATCACCATGACACTGCTGGTAGCACTTCGTTACATCGTTGATCGGAAGAAGATTCTCTCTGTAAAACCGAGCACGAATACATTCTCTATGACAAATATTATGGGGCGACTCGCACAATTACTCCTTCGGCATCAGAAAAAAGTATTTCTGTTTACCATTCTTATTTGTTTGGTGATGGGATCTGCGGTCACCCAATTAAAGTCAGGATTTAGTATGAATCAATTCATCCCGCAGGATAATCCAGCTATACAACTCTTCGCTCAAGTTAGTAAAGATTTTCCTTTTTCAAGTCAGGATCAAGAATATATTCTGATTGAAGGAAATGTCGCAACGGTTCAAACATTACAAGGGCTTATGGCCACCCATGAGCAGATGAATGACGATCAATATATTGCTCGAAAACCTGATGGTAGCACAAAGACAGAAAGCATTTATACCATCATCCAGCAGGCTGTCACAAATAACCAATCCCTTGTATCCTTATTTAATATCGATGAATTTACTAGGTTGCCAAGGACCAATGCTGATGTAATGCGGTTCTATGAGTACCTGTATAATAATGTCGAATATGGGATGCAAGTTGCTGGCGTTCTTTACAAGGATAATGAAGGATATAGCGCAACTATACTCCGTGTCTATGTCGATCTAGGTTCAAACAACGATGATATGACGCAACAATTTGAACAACTACGTAAAGAATTAAACGATGATCTATCAGACTATGGTGATGCGACATCCATTGTCACTGGCAGTCTCCTCATCACCTTATCCATTCTGAAAAATATGACGGAAAGTCAAATCTTTTCGACGGTGATATGTTTCGTTCTTGCGGCAATTATGCTATCTCTTATTTACCGGAATCCCATCCTTGGGTTGATTGCGATGATTCCTGTAACTGTTTCTATTATTTGGGTTCTAGGAAGCATGTACTTTATAGGATATACTTTGAACATTTTAACCATCACCGTCACTTGCATTACCATTGGTGTCGGGATTGACTATGCATGTTATATTACTGAACGATTCCGTTCTGTTGCTGATAAAACAGGGGACATTACTAAAGCGGTTACTGAAACCATCTCGCGTACAGGCAGCGCTATTCTTATCGCAGCTCTTTCTTCTATGTTTGGATTTGGGGTTCTTGCGTTTGCCCCAATCCCGCCGCAACAACAATTTGGTATTATTACCGCAATTACGCTTATTTACGCGTTCATTACTTCTATTCTGATTCTGCCATTAGTTCTTGCTCGATGGGCAAATTGGAGGAAAAAACGGAAGGGATATATTATTCATCCTGGACCCCCGACGAGGTTAGAGGGTATTTCGGTGGACTCTGAGTATTCTGGAGAACAGTAAAGTATCTATAGGAATTGACAATACCAGTGAATAAAATAATTCGGGGGTTTAGTTGTTATGCCACAAAAACGGATGAAAAAAATTCTGGTTACTGGTGCCGTGGGTCAAATCGGTTCAGAACTGACCATGATGCTCCGGAAAAAATTTGGGAATGACAACGTTCTAGCTACGGGACGAAAAACCAAACCAAGCGAAACGCTTCTTGACTCTGGTCCCTTTGAGTACATCGATATCTGTAAACGGGAAACGATAGAGAAAGTCGTTGATGACTACGATATTGACACTATCTATAACATGGCCGCGATTCTATCAGCGGTTGGAGAGGAAAAACCAATAGTGTGTTGGGATGTCAACATTAATGGATTGTATAATTGTTTAGAGGTTGCCCGCGAACACAGCATGGTTCGGGTATTTGTTCCAAGTTCTATTGCAGTCTTTGGCCCAGAAACACCTCGAGATAACACACCTCAAGAGACGATTCTACGACCGAAAACAATGT
>DATLAF010000262.1:0-8368 GCA_035527635.1 Thermoplasmatota archaeon
CAACTCCTATCTATCCAGTAGAAACCGAAAATGTCAGACCAACGAAATATGGCTCAAAACCATAGGATACAACATACGACAATTGATCCATAGAACAATACGACTGGCGGTCACAAGAGGTGAATTATGAACCAAGGCCCTGTTTTGGTTTACTATTATATATCTTAACAATAGTTAAGTATAAATACATGTTTTACCTTAATAATGAAAGCGGGGAATATGAAGAAATATATCTTGATAGGATTTGTAATGACGCTGTTGATTGTTTCAACAGGAAATGCAATAGCATACACTGATAAAATTCAAACAGCCTCAAGAGATTTTACTCACACAGTTTTTGCAGAAGAGTGTACTGCTACGTGGTGTCCGAATTGTCCGTACGCTGCTGAAGCATTATACAACATATATCAAAGTGGCGACTATCCTTTCTACTACGTCGCTCTTGTCAATGACATGAGCTCTGTTGCGAAAGATCGTAATCGTGATTACAGTTTCGGTTTCATCAAAGTATTTGCCTTCCCGACTGTCTATTTTGATGGTGGTGACACAAACTTTGTGGGAAGAGAAAATAATGCTTCACTAACTGAGGCCCAGTACCGTCCTTTAATTGAGCAAGAAGGAGCTAGAACTCCAAAGCAACCTATTACCATGAATTCTTCAGCTACGTGGGATGGAAATGCAAAACTAACAATAACTATAAACATAAAAAATGAAGGCAATCTTCCTTATTTTGGGAAATGTAGATCTTATGTTACAGAAATTGTATCACGTTGGAATAACAATTTTGGAGACCCTTATCATTTTGCATTGCTTGATTATGCAGTCAATAAATACGTATTTCTTATGCCGAAAATAACAAAGACAATAACAGGTACCTTTGACGGAAACGCCAACCACGGTAACCAAACATTTGATGATATTACTCAAGATAATATCATGGTAATATCTTCACTTTCCAACTGGCTACCACACTATCGAACTGGATATCAAAGTGATCAGTATAATCAAAAGTATTTTGCACATTTTGTAGACCAGGCAACGGCTACAATACCAACTTAAAAATAAAATATAACTCGAACAGCATACATTAAAATATATAGGAGTTAAAAACATGAAAACCAAAAAAATATGTATACTTTGTTGTTTGATATTATTGATACCAATTATATCAACGACTGCAGCTGCAAATCAACCACCGACAGCACCTACTATAGATGGTCCACCAAGTGGAAATTCTGGAGTCCAATATACCTATGGATTTTGCTCCGAAGATCCTGATGGTGATAATGTGACCATTATCGTTAATTGGGGTGAAGGAGTAGGTGATGTATCTTATGGTCCATTCCCATCTGGCGTATGTGGCACAGCAACGCATATTTGGTCTAAAAAGGGAACATATATAATTAAAGCAAAAGCATCAGATGGACAAGCTGAAAGTGACTGGGCTACTTTGAGTGTTACGATGCCATGTTCGTACAGCATACCATTCCAGCCGTTTTTAGAGATACTCTTCGAGCGATTTCCACACATGTTTCCAATACTACGACATCTCTTTGGATACTGAGACTTCCCATCTTTTTATTCTTTTTTTCATTTGATTCGCATAAAAAACCGTGAGGATAAACCAACACTATTTAAAATCTATTTATGGAGGGAACTGTAACCCCGGGGATACGTTCCCGTCCCCATATCAAATATGAACTTACTAAAGCCTTACTGGGGAACTATTATCTGGATTTAAAGGCTCTACGTAAATCATTATTCCAGCTAATTTACAGAAAAAATTTTTAAGATAGATATGTTAATAAACAATAAAACCAATGTTTACGGTCTTCGTGGACAATGCGGTAAGGTTATTTTGTCTTTGAAATCACGGTTTTTAACTTCTACACAATCAGATGGATCACAACACGTATGACACACGCGTTTGAATACACGATATTCCAGAAGCTCAACATCGGTTGATAAAAATTCTTTTTTTACGGGCTCTTCCTTCAAGAGATCTGTGCTGAGGTACTTTTTATTGTCATCAGGGAATACCGTGACAGCAACCGCATGATTCCCCAACTTATTTTGCACCTTTAAAGCTGCAATGAAATTTGCACCTGAGGAAATACCAACACCAAGTCCAAGCTCAGTAGCAAGTTTTTGCGCCATGATAATAGCATCGCCATCATCGACACCAATAACACCATCGAGTCCCTGAAGATTTAAGATGGGTGGTATGAATTCATCGGAGATGCCTTGAATCCGATGTTTGCCTATTTTACATCCTGTGGAAAGCGTGGGAGAATTTGCTGGTTCCATTGGATGGAGTTGAATATTCGGATTTTTTTCTTTGAGAAACTTTCCGGCGCCCATGATTGTTCCTCCGGTTCCAACACCAGCGATAAACGCATCAGGGATTAAGGACCGATAATGGAGTTGCCACCAGATTTCAGGACCTGTGGTAAGATAATGAGCTTCGATATTATCTTCATTGGAGAATTGTCGAGGAAGAAACGATTTCTTTGTCGTTTTTGCGAGTTGTTCTGCTTTTTGAATACTGCCAAGGAATCCTCCTTCTTCTTTACTGACAAGGTTGATCTGTGCTCCGAGACCTCGTATAAGATTGATGCGTTCTGGACTCATCCAATCTGGCATAAAAATCGAAACCGGATGGCCTAATGCACGACCGATTGCTGCGAAGGATATACCGGTGTTCCCACTGGTTGCTTCGATGATAAGGTATCCTGGTTTCAAAAGCCCTCGTTTGTATCCCTGTTTGATGATATGAAACGCCATTCTATCTTTGATGCTGCCTGTCATGTTCATATGTTCAGCTTTTGTATATAGGGTCCGTTTTTTTCCTTTGTAGTTGAATTTTATTTCAAGAAGCGGAGTGTTTCCAATAAAACTTGTAAGTCCATGGACTCGTTTGTCAATTATATTTTCAACCATCGGTACAAAGATCCCCTTTATTTTCCCATCAATGCTGATAGATTTATTTAAGGATTTCTTTAGATATAGAAATTTTGAAGATTGTTTTATCTTGGGAGATACTTATCATAATGAATTATATTGACTGAGTATTTCACACTCATTGCTATGTTTGATTTTTAATACTACTTTTTCTTTTTCCTTTGTGTCACTATAGTGGATGCAGAGTTTTGCTGCTTGTCGTAAATCACCCTCATCTTTTTGTTTCTTTAAAAGGGTGATTGGGCTCCCCGTTCCAATGACTTCAAGGGCGATATCTTCAGGATTCATACATTGAAGGAGTACCTTATTTTCTTCTTCGTTTCGCCCGACAATAACTTTTGCCCCACTTGGAAGTCGAACATGTCTCCCGTATTTCAAGAGTTGAATATCTCTGATGGAATCTTCTCCGTTATTGAGTGCTTCTTTGAGTCTTTTTGCAAATTGTGGATCAGTAAGACGACATCCGCCTCCCGGACAAGGGTAATCTTTCACACCTATTTTTTTCGCAAGCTCTATCTGAGGGAGGCGCCGTCTACCTTGAATGTCAAGGAGTTTTTCTCGATCAACCCACTGTTGTTCTTCAGGGATAGTAAGAGGAAGTAGCTTTGCGGATAATGGCCGAAGAATCAACCCTTGCAGTCCTGCTTCTTTTTCAATAAGATTCATGGCTCGTCGATGTTGCGACATTGGTCGTTGACCAAGGACTTCACCAGTAAAAATAAATCGTGCTCCTATTTCTTCCATGTATTCTTTTGCTTTTTTAAACATGAAAGTCCTACAATCGATACACGGATTCATGTTACTACCGTACCCATGCTTCGGGTGTTTGATTATCTCGATATAGTCTTCACCAACCGAGATAATCTTAACGGAAACTCCGAATTGTTTTGCGACTTTTCCTGCTTCATGTTTACATCCTTTTCTGGTGCAGGTACAAAACGGTGTAATCATATTAAACGCGATTACTTCTATTCCTTGATCAATGAGAAGTTTTACTGCAAGTGTGCTGTCAAGACCACCAGATAAGAGCCCTATGGCTTTTACAGGCCCTAGGGTATTCATAGTCCGTTGTCACCTTTTTTAGAGACCAATATATTTAGCGTAGAGTGATTTCGCGATTTTCTTGTCATTGGTACCCATGATAATTGCTCTTCCATTTTTAAAAATGTTCAATTCATAATTCTGGATTTTGCATCGAAGGATAATTTTCCGGTTTTCTACTTCACCAACGTTTCGTAATTTTTTTTCCAGTTCATCGAAGGATACCACAGACTTTTTTACTGGTGATATTTGAATTGCGCCTTTCTCGCAGAGAGAAACCACATCTTCATTGAGTTTTCCTTGTAAAAATTCAAAATGATGTTCCCCACAACATTCACAATGAGGATTCTTCCTGATTTCAAGGCTTTCGAAGGAATGGTACCAAACATCATAGGTGATGAGATTCTTGTTGATGTCTTTTTTTCGTAAAAGAATCTTCAATACTTCCGTACTTTGCAGAGAGCCAATGATAATTGGAATTGTTGTCAGAACCCCTACTGTATCACACGTTGGGAGTTCCCCCATACCGGGAATATCTGGGATAAGGCATCTGAAACAAGGACTCTTTGGTGGAATAATATTCATCGTCATTCCATAGGTTTCAATAGCACCACCATACACCCAGGGGATCGCATGTTTCACGCAAGCGTCGTTTATTAAAAAACGAATGAGCATATTATCAGTCCCATCAATGACGACATCCATGGTTTTGATGATGTCTTCAATATTTCTGTAATTGACGTCATCAACGATTGGTTCGATGATGACATCTGAGTTTATTTTCTCTAATTTACGCACCGCAGCAATTGATTTCGGAGCGCCAACATCATCTTCATCGAAAAGCATTTGTCGTTGAAGATTACTTAACTCGACGATATCTCGATCAGCGATTCGTACAAAACCTATTCCGCTTCTGACCAGGTTATTTGCGATGGTTGTTCCTAAAGCACCACATCCGATAATGACCACACGACTTTTTGTTAATCGTTCCTGGCCTTGTTTCCCAATCATTCTGAGTGGGCTATGTCTATTGTATCGATCATTTACTGGCACGAGAAAAACCCTCAATAAAGCCATTGGATTTTAACAAACTGCAAATTCTGCAGGTTTCTTGGTTCACTGTTTTTTTGTTTCCTTTGGCGATCAGACTCGCAGAATTCTTTATTTCTTTTAATATCAGCTTGTTGGATATATCAATATTTCCTCGCTTTCCGGAAAGGTATCGTGAGACTGCTGCATCGGTTATCCCTAACATAACGGCAGTTTTTCGTTGAGTAAAACCATGGTGTGTGACCAAGCTTTTGGTCAATTCTTTTCGAATCATTGGCAGCACACGCCAGACAATAGTTTCACAGGGTATTTTCATAGTTCTATTCTCCTTACATTACAATGCTTTTGGTTCTATCCTCTTATCTTTGCATCCTCTCTATCATTCCTCTTGATTTTAATAAAGTACAAATCTTACATGTCTCGGGTACTAAACTGTCAGGACCGTTTTCAAAAATAATGCTCGTAGATTTTTCAATTTCTGATAAAATATCATTATCTGCTATGTTAACGCCTCGCTTATTCGAGAGATATTGACATACTGCTGCAGGGGTCATCCCAAGTAACTCAGCGACTTGTTTTTGATTCAATCCATAATTTTTCATTAAATTTATTGAAAATTCTTTTCGTATAGCCGGTAAAACATGCCAGAGGACTTTTTCGCAGGGGGCTTTCTTCACCATGTTACCATAAATTCTATATATCAAATTTCTATATAAGAGTTTACCAATTGGTAAAAATTTGATATTTGGGGGAAATCTTAAACGTTTCAAACAAGATGATTCGGTGAAAAAAATGAGTAATAAAGAAAAGGTGCTGCTGTATGGGGAGATCCTTGAAGCTGTCGAATACATTGAGAATTGCAAGGAATTTATCTCAATTCTTCCTGAAGTGAGAACAAATCTTGTCTATGCTGCATCAGATGCGAAAACACCCGATGACGTGGTTGGAATCGATGGACGTATAACGGTTCTTAACAACATGCCCTACGCAGCAGGAAAACCTCGATTAGGGGCTTCGAGTCATATGGCACGGCTCATTCTTGGGCTTATGAAAGTCGATCCTTCTATTCGCGCAGGAATTAATTTTGTGAGTACACCTGTTTTGGAACAATGGTTAAAGAGATATTGTGAGCAAAAAGGATGGAAATACAGCACTATCGATCGGTCGAAAGAACCAAAAAAGGTTATCAAAAAAGAAGGAGCTTCAATGCCATGGAAAATAAAAGAAGCGATAAGAGCAGCTCATGGAAAGGTTCCGAAAATCTTCAATGAGTTTGGTGCAGTAGGAAAAGAAGATTTGTTTGTTCTGGTTGGAAAAAACCCTCTTGAGGTTGCAACAGAGGCTTGTGAGATTGCGAAAGCTTACACTCAAAGTCAGAGGCCAGCGTCAAAGGTCGGTAAGATTGATTTAGCAACGTTTACTTCCTTTTTGTTACAACGACTTGGAAAAAAAGATAGTACTGTCATTGTTCCTCCGTTGACAGGGGTTGATGCTGCAGTAATTGACATCGGGAATGACAATGTTCTCGTCATTGCGGAAGACCCTATTTTTTCGATTCCGAAACAACCATTTGAGATGTTTGGGTGGTACACGGTACATATCGGAGCAAGTGACATTGCAGTCATGGGAGTAAAACCACGATATATGACCTATAGTCTGCTCATGCCTCCAGAAACAAGCAATAAGGACCTTCGAACGATTATTGATTCAATACATAATGCCGCGCTGGGATTGGATATCTCAATCGTTGGCGGCCATACCAGATATTATCCTGGTTTTCTTACACCGACGATTGGCGGTGTGACCGTGTTTAGTGTAGCGAAAAAGAACGCGTATGTTACTCCGGCAGGTGCACAACCTGGTAATGACGTGATCCTTACAAAAGGACCTGCGATTGAAACAGTTGGTATTCTTTCGGTGCTTCGTGAAAAAGAGCTGCAGAAGAGATATCCTCAGAAGTTAATTGACAAAGGAAAATCTTTGTGTAAACAAATGACTGTTATACAAGATGCTTTAACTACGATGGAGACCGGTGGCGTAACTTCGATGCATGACGCAACTGAGGGAGGTGTGATTGGTGGTCTGTTTGAGGTTGCGAATGCAAGTAATGTAGGTATGAAAATCGATGAATCCCTATTTATTCTACCGGAGGAGGTTTCTATGGTGTGCGATGCATTTCATATCGATCCTATAGCTACAATTGCAGAAGACTCTCTATTAATTACTGCACGCTCTACTCACTCTGATAGAATTATAAAAAATTTAAAGAAAAAACGGATTGATGCATCAATTATTGGAACTGTGACGGATGATAAAAAAACAAGACTTTTGAAACGAAGAAATGGACGAGTTATACCATTAGCTATTCCTGAGCAAGATCCATTCTGGCCTGTGTTTTTCGAAGGAATGCAAGATAAATAACACAATTGAGAAAATGCAGAATTTATATTGGTGAGTGTTTAATTCCGACAGGGAGCTTTATTTCTATTAGGATTAAATCTCATAGTAGTTAAGAGAGTTAAACTTCGAGTTGGAATCACGTCCCCTGCACTAATTTAAGGGGGAACTGTAACCCCGGGGATACATTCCCGTCCCCGACATCCCTTTATATACTCAACAGGAGAAAAAAACATTTTTCATTGGATATACATTAAACCATCAAATACCAACTCATTTAATATCGGATATCTAAAAATTTAACCGATACCGATATATAGCAATAATCACATATCGGTAAATTATGAAATACGCCGATACCGATATCCTTATCGATGAATCCTTACTTAAAAAAATAGACGAAAAAAAACATCGATTAGACCGTCTCAGACCACTTCCCAAAGATGCCATACAAAAACTCCTTGAAGATATGAAACTTCGACATACGTATCACTCCGATGCCATCGAAGGAAACACCTTAACATTACAAGAAACCAAACTAGTATTGGAGGAAGGAATAACCATCGGAGGTAAACCACTTAAAGATCATATCGAAGCACAAAATGATGCCGAAGCATTTGATTTCATGCTACAACTAGTTCAAAAAAAGATACCGTTCTCCCAAGAAAGTATTCAGCAAATTCATGAGATCGTAACTAAAGGTCTAATGAAGGATTCTGGAAAATACCGAACAGGAAACGTCAGAATTACGGGATCATCGATAACCCCACCGAGCTATACAAAAGTCATTTCTCTTATGGATGACTATATCCATACCATTAAAAAAATTCCTGTCCGTCCCCTAAAAAAAGCAGCGTACATTCATCATCAATTGGTCTGGATCCACCCATTTTTAGACGGAAATGGCCGAGTCGCACGA
>DATLAF010000263.1:0-2584 GCA_035527635.1 Thermoplasmatota archaeon
GGTTGCCATTACTTTGACCATTGTCTCCACGCTTTGATGATATCGTTCCCCTCTAAGAATTCAAGGTTGTTTTTTTCAGCGTATTTTTTTGCATCTTCTTTCGGTAGCGCTTTGCCTTTTTCTCCCATAATCTCACAGCCGCTCCCGACTGGGGTAAGTCCAGCCATTTCGAGTAATGAAATCACTAGCTCCGTATGACCTTTTCGCTCTTTGAGAAGTTTTTCTGAGGCGATGCAGATGGGGACGTGTCCCGGGGATCGGAATCCCTTCCCAAACTCGTGTAATGCTGTTTCACTATCCTTATTTTTTATGGTGCTGACGAGTTCTGCGAATTTCTTCATGGTAAGACTGCGGTCGTTGTCAGTGATTCCTGTAAATGTCTTTCGGTGATTGATGTACAAGGAGAAAGAGGATTTCGTATCATATGGGATATCGTTAGGGACAAGTGCTTTCAGGACCGGATATTGTGGACTCATCGTAGAAAATAAATCAGAGAGAAATGGTAGTTGTAGTTTCTGTGCAGCAGGATGGGAAATCATTAGAAAAATAAGTCCGCCACCGTCTTTGCGCATACGTTTGATTGCATCAGGGGTAACGAACTGGGATGCGAGAACGAGATCTGTTTCACTTTCTCTGGATTCATTATCATAAATGAGGACAAAACCTCCTTTTTGGAGAGACTCGATAGCTTTCTGTATCGTGTTAGTAATAGATTCACCCGCGGTGAATAGTTCACCATATAAAATAAATATTGGGATGTTACTCAGAAATGGGTCGACTTGGTTTGGATTTACTTCGAGAAACCACATATCGAGTGATATACCCAGCAATCCTATTTCTCAGAAGGTTACTACTCACGGTCACAAGGAGATCAACCTTCTCTTTGTTATTCTGAAAATCACCAGAAAATTGATCTGGATACTTCTTCACTAAATCGATTGCAACACTTTTGATATGAGTCTGTCGTATATTGCCCAGAGTAATCACCCTTTAGATATAGAGCTCCGGAATAGTATTTTGTTATTTAAAGTTACTGAGCGCCAATTTTACCTAAAAACCATCCTCTTTTGCTTAAAACCTTGAGATTCAACAAGAAAAGAACAGGAAAGATATGTCTATACTCCTCCTACGTATTCATCCTTGTCATAGGTAGAAACCATTTCTTCTTTGATGACTTCTGCCAGACGTTTAACTCCTTCCCGTATCACATCGTCATCAGAATACGAAAAATTCAACCGCATCGAATTATAATTACTACTATCCGGATAGAACGCATCGCCGACTACATACGCAACCTTTTTGGTAACCGCTCGTTTAAACATCAGACGCGTGTTTACATTTTTCGGTAACGTGACCCAGAGGAACATCCCCCCACCAGGGACTGTCCATTTCGCCCCTTCTGGGAAATATTCCTTGAGTGCTTTAACCATCACATCTCGTTTATGTCGATACAGCTGCTTAATATGTTTGATTTGTATATCGAGGTAACCACCTTTGATATATTCATAGGCGACATATTGGACAAACATATTCGAACAAAGATCATTGGATTGTTTTGTAAGAGAAAATTTATTTATGACTTCTTCAGATCCAATCACCCAGGCGAGTCGAAAACCGGGGGCGAGCACCTTTGAGAATGTCCCGATATAGATGACACGGCCTTTCGTGTCAAGGGATTTAATCGCAGGGATGGATTCTCCTTCAAAAACCAGTTCGCCGTAGGGATCATCCTCAACGATTACAAAATCATATTCTGAGGCGATCTCAAGAAGCTCTTTACGATGGTCCAATGAGATGCTTTCTCCTGACGGGTTCTGGAATGTCGCGACAGCATACAGAAACTTCGGAGTGATACCCGTTCGGTGAAGTCTCTTGAGGTTTCTGCGCAACGAATCGATGTCGATACCTTCGTCATTCATCGGGATGCATTCACAATTCCCCTGATATGCATGAAACGCCTGAAGCGCTCCTAGATAGGTTGGAGCACTGGTGATATAGGTGTCACCTGGGTCTAACAAATTAAACGCAACAAACGATAGTGCTTGTTGGGCCCCACTTGTGATCAGAATATCATGGAGTTCACAATCAATACCCTGTCGTTCTCTCATTCTCTTCGCAAGAACATTTCTGAGAAGCGGTAACCCCTCAGTCATACCATATTGAAGGGCATTATGAATATTGGTCTTAAACACCTTCTCGATGCATTCATGGATAACATCAACCGGAAAAGCCTGCGGATTCGGTAAACCCCCGGCAAGTGAGATAAACCCCGGGCTTTGCGTGAGTTTCAATAACTCTCGTATCTCCGAGGATTTCAGGTTTTTTGATCGATTTGAGAATAAACGGTCGTAATTAACTACCATAAAAATGCCCTGTGCCTGTAATCAGTTCTCTTATTTTAAAATTTGGTATTAACACTAGCTACCCGTTTTTATGAGAAATAAGGTGTTTTATGGGAAAAAAAAACAAAAAAAGATGGCATGATAATTCTTGATTACATCGTGTTGCATATCCAGATTGAGATGATGCAACATGAAAAACATAAGATATTTTATCGGACTGGATGTCCATAAAAAAAGTACCA